>NZ_JAUBOZ010000045.1:0-63222 GCF_036700475.1 Microcoleus sp. T2B6
AATTAATTGTTACTAAACCGACTCATGATGCTAATTCCGATGTTGCTCGCATCATTATGTTTTTGTTGCAGCAAGGGAAAAGCGGAATTTGCTTCGGTAACGGCAGACAAGCAATTAAGAACTTGTGGGCAACTTTTAAGCAAGAAGCTATAGCTCAAACTAACTGTGGAATTGAGTCGCAAGTAGCAATTTTCTACGGCAGTTTAACAAGCGAGCGCCGCATGGGAATTATTAACTCTTTGCAGTCAGGAACAGTTAAGTGTATCCTCAGCACCAGCGCTCTCGAAGCGGGAATTGATTTGCCTCAACTTGATTTTGCTATTATTAGGGGATGGCCGGGAAGCTTGCAAGCTTTCAGGCAGAGGGCTGGCCGGGCTGGTCGCGCAAACTCCGGTTTAATTGTCTTCATTCCCATTGCACAATCACCTTTGGATAACTATTTTGCCGATCGCCCTGAATTGTTGCTGTCGGCCGAATCTGAATTGGTGAGCTTTAATGCCAATTATCCCATAGATATTGCCAAACATTTGATGTGCGCGGCTGTCGAAACAGGCATTCCCGCCAATAAGCTCAAGCACTACTTTGGCAAGAGCGCTCATATAATTGCAACGGCTTTAATTGAGCAAGGTGTTCTTCACAGAAGCCGGGATAAATTATGGGCTAAGGGCTTTCCGCATAAAGATGTAAACTTTCGAGGGGGAACGGGTTCTAGCACGATACAACTGGTGGATGCGGAGACTCAAGAAGAGATTGAACTCCTCAGTGCGGAGATTGCTTATCGAGAGGTATTTCCTGGTGCTATTTACCGCACGCAAAACTCAGACGGCTGTTTGGTGACTTATACTTCGCGCTCGCTCTTGAATGGCAAAGCTATTTTGCAAAACACCCCTGAAACTCGACTGTTTACTGTAGCGATTAGCCACACTGATACCAGCCTCAAACAGAATTTGAGCTTGCCTCAACAAATCCCGTTGGTCATTCCAGAAGTTGAAGGAAATGTTCAAACCAATTCAACGGATAGTAAGGCAATTCCAGCTCAAGCTATTCTGGAACTGGTTTGGGGAGAAATTAGCCAACTCGTCACTGGTTATCAATTATTAACTCGCAATTACGAGTTAACTTGTCTCAATAGAAAGTGTGTCAATTACAAAGAGCATTTACCAAAATGTACGGCTTGTCCTGTTTGTGGCAAGAGAACTCGCTCTGCTGAGCTAACATCGGTTCTTAATGAGGTAAACTTTGAGCAACCTTACGAAATCAAATTTGCGACTCCTGTACTGCAAATTAGTTTTAATTCCCCGGTTGAATGTTATCTGCAACAGGTAGTAACAGCTACTCGCCAGGAATTGCTTCAGTCTCAACAGCCGATTCCTCCCGGATATCAGCAATTGTGGGAGTACCCCGCGAATTTGTTGGCTATTCACAGTTTCGGCCATCAAATTTTAGCAGCTTTACCTCTGACTATTTTGGCTTCACCTAATGATGTGAATTTTCTGGTAGAGAAGAGAGGTGCAAATGACTATGCAGGACTATTTTACGATTTAGCAGAAGGGGGTTCGGGAACCTCGGAAGCTATTTTTCGTTCTCTCCCTCAATTAGCTCATGCGGCTGCTGAGTTAGCCCGCAGTTGTTCTTGCAGTTCTGGCTGTCCTAAATGTTTGATTCAGTCGGGATGCCCTGATGGTAACAAAGCTTTACTCAAGCAGGTGGGGCTGCTGCTATGCGAAGCATTTTCTACTCCTTAAATATCAAAAAATTGGTGGAATAGACGGCTGAGAAATGGGAATGGGGAGAGAGAAATAGGGAAAATGGGAGTGGGGAATAGAGTGTAGCTTTTTTCAAACAAAAAAGCTACGCTCTATTCCAAATTTGTTTTTTCTATTTTTATTAAAGACGATGCTTGCATCAACATAGAATTGTGCGAACCGCTACTGCGGTTTTTAGGGGTGAAATTTTCAGACTTGTACTCATGAAAAACAAGCTTGTGTTACCAGTTGTTGACTCCAAAACTAGAGAGTTAACGCTGTTACATTTCAGAAAGCAACCCTATAAACAAAAGAAAAAGCAAGCTTTAATCCTCAACCTCAAACGAGATTTAAAGCATGGCTGGCTTTTAACAATTCTCGCACAAATAGACCGATGTTTATGGGGAAGGTGGGATTATTGGGCTTTGTGTCAAGCTGTCCCCGCTCATGCCTGGATGCGGTGGAAGATGGAGCCAATGCTAGCCATTCTGGAAAACAGAAAACCAGAAAATTTACCCAAATTTGTAATTGAGGAAACTTTGCCAGCAGAACCGATTCCCCAAATTGAATGGCAGCATTCTCCTGCCGCAGAAGCCATGTTAGATAATAGCCTCAATTGCATTCCCCAACACGGAGAATGGAAAACTTGGTCAGCTTGGGACTATTTGGAGTTTTTCTTGGACTGGGTTTTGTTCGCATTCGGACATCCAGCTTACAAGATTTTACCCAAAGAACCCGCCGGCTGTGAAGGTGCATCAATGCGCCTTTATCAGATGTTTGACCTGTCAATTCTCATGCTGTATCCTGAAGATTATATGGGCAGACTGCTACCCCAAATCTGCGGAAAGACTGCTCAAAAAAGTTCAGGATTTTATCCGACACCCTTAGCTTTGTGCCAGTTGATATCTAAGTTGGTCAGTGGTGATAAGACAGAGCGAATTTCCAGCTTCAATGAACCTGCGTGCGGTACGGGTGCTTTAATGTTAACACAGTCGAATTACTGTCTGAGCGGTATCGGTCAAGATATAGACCCTACTCTGTTAAAATGCGCTTTGTTTCAGTTTTATATGTTTTCACCTTGGCTGGCTGTTCCGATTTGGTGGTTGGGTAAAACTGATTTGCTCCTTGGCAATACTTTAAGTAGCGATCGACCTCAATCAATGAACGCTGCTTACTGGTATAATGAGTGGTTTGAGCCAGTCGAGTCTCAGGCTGAAAATTATACTGATTGTCCAGTCGAACCTGAAATAAGTTCAGGAGAAAGCTCAGAAGTTATTGACTTGAATGATCAGACATCAATTCACTCAAATCCATTAGTTCAAGAAGTTGTTAAGGGCAAACGCCGACCCAGAAAGATGACGACATCGCCTCACCAATTTACGCTGTTTAATTTAGACGAGTTCTAGCTCAATACCTACCTATCGAACGATTGTTGTGGTGCAGGTGAAGAGTTGAGTAAATCGCATTTAAGGTTTTTTTCACTGTTAGCAACCAAGCTACCGATATTGCTGGCAAGCTATCACGCATGAGTTCGTAATTCGGAAAGCAACAAGCCGAAGAAAGCGCCGTCAGACACTCAGTTGCGAGCGCGACTACACAACCAATTTAGGGTGCATAAACGTCAGAACCACTAATTTATCAATGTCTATGCACCCTAAACGCCGGTAATTTAGGGTGCATAAACGTCAGAACCACTAATTTATCAATGTCTATGCACCCTAAATGACTCGCTTGCTTTAGGGTGCATAAACGCCAGAACCACTAATTTTTCAATGTCTATGCACCCTAAACATCGGTAATTTAGGGTGCATGGATGCCAAAACCATTAATCTATCAATCGCTATGCACCCTAAACACCGGTAATTTAGGGTGCATGGATGCCAGAACCATTAATCTATCAATGTCTATGCACCCTAAACGCCGATAATTTAGGGTGCATAAACGTCAGAACCATTAATCTATCAATCGCTATGCACCCTAAAAACTTAAGGCTTGAGCTTGCCCAGATAGAACGAATGATGCTTGCCGCCTTTACGAAATCTCAAGTAGGCATAAGGGCCGCATCCTTTGATTGTCTTGGATTCGATGTATCCCGTACTACCGCGCGCACCAGTAGCAGCCATTTTTTCTTCTCGTTTTTCTTCCCAGTCTGAGTCGGCTTCCAACTCCGACAACCTTTTCTCTTCAGCGTCAATTAGCACGTCAATTGCATCCTTCAGGTACTTGAGCTCTTCCAGCTTAAGTTGATAGCAATCCTGCAACACGCTGTGCAGCGTTGCAATTTTCACGGAACAACTGCGCTTTTTGGGCATAACCAGTCAAATTTATGGGGCAAAAGCGATAGCATACTCTGCAAATCTTGAGTCATTGCACCCTAAACTGATAGAGCACAAGCGGGCTAAAGTTTCCACTCAAACCTCGTGTCTTGTACAATTTTTAGTATAGGCTTACCGCTTGTTAAAACTGTAGCACAGATATAAGGTCGAGCATGGGACGGAAACAGAGATCGCCTTCAGGCATTGTTTTTCGAGCGCGAGTTGCGCGACAGACACCAGAAAAACTTGAAAAGCTTGCAGCTTCTATGGGTCACTTGTACGGAGGGAAGGGAAAACCCGGTGCCCTACTAGATATGCTGGCATCGGGAGATTTGGTTCTCGTACCCAAAACCGCAACAGATGTCATCAAATCTGTGGCACAGTTTTTAGAAGAAACCGAGCAGCCAACCGTCAAATTGGATCTTTTGCAGGGGGACGGTAGTCAAACAATTCCTGCGGGATCACAGCAAATCTAGACCAATCTGTTCCTGATCGTGGTAAAGCAGATGTGGCTATAAACTTTTAACTAACAGCCGGGAAGTCCCTCGGTATATTTAGAGGGGATGTCTCGGAGCGCTAGCGCGGAGTACCCCGAATAAATTACCGCAGGGATGAAAGGCGCGTCGGTCGGAGGTACGGAGCCCGACAACTATATTTCGGGAACACCTTAATTTTTTGTGTACATTCCAAGTATTAATAGATCAGAAAATGCTATAGTAAACCAGGTCGAAAAGAAGAAGTTTCCATGCAGCTAACATACAAATACCGCCTCAAGCCCACAAAAGCGCAATTAACAACAATTGTGGCGCATCTAGAACTCTGTCGTAGGCAGTACAACTACCGCTTAGGAGAAAGATTTAAATGGTGGGAAGCAACGAGAACGCTAGTCAATGCTTGCCCTCTGACAGCATCCATAGTTCCAGTTGAAGAAATATATCAAAACATTCCTCTAACCAGAACGCAAACCAGAAATGGCAGGAAAAAGGATGAAGCAGGCAACCCTTTAACTAAAAAGGGAGATGTTTTCTCGAATATTGAAGGCGGTTATGTCCAATGGTTGAATATTCAGTTAACTGATCTGAAAAACACTAAGAAGCTATTTCCTGATTACAAAAGTTTAGATTCCCAAGTTTTACAGGATGTAGTTAACAGGGTAGAAACTTCCTTCTCCAATTTCACTACACCTGACAAAAACGGCAACCGTAGAGGTAAACCCAAGTTTAAAGGCTCCCATTACTATAAATCTTTTACTTATCCTCAATTAGATAATTTAGATATCATCAAGGATGAGCAAGATAGAGTTTGTATTGACCTGGCAAAAATAGGTCAAGTGCCGATGGTTTTCCATAGACCAATACCGCCGAATTTCACGGTTAAGACGGGAACAGTTATCAGAGAAGCGGATGGGTGGTATATTTCCCTGACGCTAGAAGATAAAACAGTCCCCGTAACGGTTGCAGAAATTCAACCGACCGCAGAAAACAGTCTCGGCATTGATTTGGGGATTAACAATTACGCCTACCTTTCTAATGGCGAAAGGATTGAGAATCCTAGATTCTTGAGAAAGTCGGCTGAGAAATTAGCTAGACTTCAAGCGAAACTAGCTAAGAGAGCTAAGGGTTCTAAGTCTTGGCAAATTATCAAAGGTAAGATTTCTAGGCTTCACCAATTTGTTGCCAGAGCGAGACTTGATTTTCAATTTAAAACAGCACATTACTTGTTTAGTAAATGTGCTGTTTTAGTGGTTGAAGATTTGAGTATTAAGAATTTGACCAGGCGTGCCAAAGTTAAGACCGACATTGACAATGGTAATTTGGTTTATTTGCCCAATGGTCAAGCAGCTAAGAGTGGTTTGAATAAATCAATGCTTGATGCTGCTCATGGTCAGTTCGCTACTGTACTCAAATATGTATCTTGGAAATTGGGTAAAAGCGTTTTATTCGTTGATCCCAAAGGAACTTCTCAACATTGCTGGAATTGTCTCAATAAAGTGCCGAAGGAATTATCGGACAGATGGCATTCTTGTCAGTGTGGAGAATCCTTGGATAGAGATGAAAATTCAGCCAAGCTTATTCAGAAGATTGGTCTAAGCTACGAAAGTGGCGGTGGTTCTACGTCACTCAAAAAAGCCTTTGGAAAAAAGGAAAAAGAAGCCTGCGGTTTAACGGTACTCCGTTAACCGTCAGGTTTGTTCACTCCTATTGTGCGCTCTCGGACTTTTTTTGTGGCGATCGCCACCATTGCTCAGCCTTTTATGCTCTGAGCAATGTATCTTCTTACTCTGTCCAACCTCAATCAAACTGTCCAGCCTAACCAACTACAAAAACCATCTTTAGTTCCCAACTATCTCCAACAACATTTGCAACTACTTGTCAAGCAAATTTTAATGGGATTACCTGTTGAGCCAATTCTCAACAGTAATCCCCAGTTGCAACAGTGGGTTAACGAACTTAAAGAACTATCGCCAACGCTATTTTTACCGCAGCGAAAACTGTTTGTTGATATTCCAATTCAAGCAAAGCTACACCTAAGAAAGCAGGGAGAAACAGTAAAACACTCTTCCCCTTCATTTAAAGTAATACAAGTTCCCGCAAATGTTGGTTTTGTCAAAGAACGACCAAAGCTATTTGAGTGGGCGATTCGGCATCCTGTAATGACTTGGGAAGACCGGGTAAAGTTATGGGTAGCTGCTCAATTCTTTAAGATAGAGCCTGAAAAGCTGCAACTAATTGTTTTGGCGTTGCATCCAAATCAACCTGCACAAAAAGTTAAATTTGTCTGGGACACTAAGCAACATCGACAAACCAGAAATTGGTTGCAAACTCAAATTCATTCTCAAACAATCAGTGAATTTGTTAGTTTCGATTATTCTTTAGGGGCAAAATCAGAGTCAATAGCAACAGCTATTAATTTGGATGAAATTGATGAAATTATGCTCTAACTCGTTCAAGGCTCTGAAGTGCTTGAGTAAGTCGATTGAAAGTCTGGTCGATTGCACCATTGAAACCATTGTGGCAAGTTTGTGGGATCTGGATGATGATATATTGGAAGCTCAGCTAGGCTCTCGCGCACAAGCCATAGAGGATGATGTTGCTGGACGTGGAGCAAAAGGGGTAGACCCAGCTTCCTTGGAATCTATTGATGTGAACGTTGCGGCTAGAGCATCGATCGATCCAAGATTTTTAGATGCTGGTCGGCAGCTTTTCGATCGCTTCAACCCCTTAGTTTACCAACTTATGTGCAAACCCCTCGGAGACGATGCAGAGACTCAGAAGATTTTAGATGAAACAATAAATCAGAACTATACCAAAGCGGCTGGGATGTTGGCTCCGGTTTTAGTCAGTGGAGTTGGGTTAGCTCCTGCTGTTGCTACTCTCCTGGCAACTCTAATTGTAGCGACCTGCAATACTAAACGCTCAAACCTGCAATCAAGCCATTTCTGAGCCAGGATTAACTGCAACTGAAATTACAGTTCAGCCAGAATTATTTGCAACTGAGCCAGGATTAACTGCAACTGAGACTGCAATCATCCACCACGACCAGGATTATTTGCAACTGAAATCGCTGGTCACATCAAACAACCTCACGCCCGCCAATTCAGCCTTAAGCGACCTAATCAATTGCGTCCGACGCAATCGTCTGGGCCTTTCGTCGGTCTCTTGTCACGTCCCATCAGAATCAACCGCTACTGATAGTAAAGAAAACCCTCCTTTTCTTTACTATCGCAACCCTTCCTCCAATCTCGCCAGTTCCGGTCTGAAGTTTAGTAACGAAACCCGGTAAATAAATCAAAGGCAACATCTCGTGCGATCGCAACGAGTTTCATTACTTGGACATTATTCAGTTGCACTTAATCCTGGCTGAAACCAATGATTGCAGTCTCAGTTGCACTTAATCCTGGCTGAAGCACAATTATAGTTGCAAATAATCCTGGCTGAGAAATTTCTTGATTGCAGGTTTGAGCGTTTATGATTGCAGGTCGCTACATCTAATTATCAAAAAAGTTTCCAAATACGTGGCTACTGGCATTTGCGAGACTTGGGATAAAAGTTTAGTAAAACCTGCAAGCTGAGCTTTATACAAAGATTAGTGATAAAAATTATATGAGGAGGCGATCGCTCAACCTTCGGAAAATTTAAGCAGAACTTCCCTCGCACGCGAGGTAAGTTCCGCTTAGACCACCTTAAAACATGACCTTGGTGAAAATTAAATAGGATTGCAACTCTTACTTCTCCTTGTCATTTTCAACAAGATTAAATTTTTGATAGTCCTTTTGACAATCACTAAATTTGCACTGTGTTAAGGCTGACAGTCTACTTGTTGTGTAATATCTGTGCATTGGGGTGAACTACCGCTAGGAGATCCCGAATCTTGACTACCAGTGTTACTCCCTCCTGGATTTCCAGCAAAGGTAGGAGAAGTAAGAAGGAAACTGGAAAAACCGATAAGGGTAGAAAGAACAAGAAACAATTTAAAGGTAGACACGCGCTTTGCAAACATAACTTAACTCCTTAAAAATAGGGGGCTACTCTAGTTGGAGAACATTTACTTATCCAACTCTAATCATCTATACAGCGTAACTGTGAACGATTTCGGAAACCATTGGCAAAAAATTTAGGAGGTCTGGATAAATTTTTGAGGCAATTCTAGATTGTTCACACAAGCGTTTTATAGAGGAGAAGTGCTAAATCCACGATTCCCTTACCGGATGTGCCTTACACAAGTGTTCTTAGCATCGCGTGTGACTCCTTGAGGATCTTTGAAGATAGGGTGAGCCTGCAAATTATCGCAAGCGACCTGAAGCCAGTCTCTCCAGTCGGTTTGAAACCATAATCTCAGTTCGTTAGCCTGCCCACCACTAGCAATGTACTTACTATCAGGGCTAAAAGCTACCGATTGAACTTCCCCAAAATGCCCTTTAAAAACAGCTAAAAGTTGACTATTGTTTACTTGACCAGCTTTAAAAGACCATAGCCTTACTGTTCCATCACGACCACCACTAACAATGTGTTGACCATCAACACTAAAAGCAACCGAGTAAACAGGTCCCTGATGTCCTGTCAGCGTATTCAGTCGCTCCCCCTTTAGAGACCATAACTGCACGGTAGAGTCAATGCCACTGCTAGCAATGTATTGACCATCAGGGCTAAAAGCAACAGAAGAAACCCTCCCCTCGTGTCCTTTGATTATATTTAATAACTGCCCTGCTACAGACCACAACCTAACCGTAGAATCTTCGCCGCCACTGACTATATATTTGCTATCAGGGCTAAATGCCACAGAGTAAACGGGCTTTTCATGTCCCTTAAAGGTAGATAACAATTTTGCTTGACTTCCTTTCACAGACCACAGCCGAATTGTAGAATCTGCACTTCCACTGGCGATGTATTTCCCATCAGGACTAATTGCTACAGAGATTACTTTATCAGGTTGCCTTAAGGTATTGAGCAATTTTCCCTCTATCGACCAAACACGAATTGTATTATCGCGACTACCACTGATAATGTATTCGCTGTTTGGGCTAAAGGTTACGGAGTAAACCAAATCTTTGTGTCCTTTGAGAATTCGTAGTGCATTACCCTGCGTACTCCAAATGCGTATGGTGAAATTCTTATTACCACCAGCAATATATTTACCATCAGCACTGAAAGCCACCGACCCAACGATTCCTGGATCATCTTCAGTCTTCTTCAGCAATTGACTAGGTTGTCCCTGTCTAGACCACACTCGAACTGTTTGATCTCGACCTCCACTAACCAGAAGTTTATTGTCGGGTGTGATAGCGACTGAATTAACCTCTCCTTCATGCCCTCTAAAAGCAGCGAGTTCAACTAAATCTGACCCATTTTCTATCGTCCATAGTCGCGAGGAATTATCAAAACTGCTACTAACAATATATTTACCATCTTGGCTAAAGGAAACAGAAGTGACTCCGGCTTCATGCTGTTTTGTAGCAAGCAATCCATCTTCTATAGACCATAAGCGCAGGGTTCGATCTTGACCACTGCTGATTATATATCTACCATTAGGGCTAAAATAAACTGATAAAACCCAGTATTTATGTCCTCTAAAAATCTTCAATAATTGACCTTCAACTGTCCATAACCGAACTGTAGAATCTGTGCTGCCGCTCACAATATATTTACCATCCGAACTGAAAGCTATTGAACGAATTGATTTTTGAGATCCTCTAAAAGTCCTGAGCAATTGACCTTCTGTTGACCATAACTGAACAGTTCCATCCGAACTTCCAGTCATAATACGGTCGCTACTAGGACTAAAAGACACGGAATTCACTCTATCTTTCAGTTGTAAAATCTTAAGTAATTTACCTTCAATCGACCACAGTCGAACAGTAGAATCGGCGCTCCCAGACGCGATGTATTTACCATTAGAGCTGATAGCCACTGAATTAACCCAGCCTCGATGTCCTTTAATAATTTGCAATAACTGACCTTTGATTGACCATACTCGCACTGTACTGTCTTCACTCCCGGTGGCAATATATTTACCATCACGACTTACCGCAACAGAAATCACCCATCCTTGATGTCCTCGCAGAATATTGCGTTCTCGTACTGAATTAATTACTTCAGGTAGAATAGGCTGTAATTGCGGCAAGACATACCTTAATCTATCCTGACTTTCGCCAACCGCTTGAATGGCTAAAATTAAACCATCCATAGGTGAGCCACTGGATAATAAGACTTGTGCCCTAGCAGCTTTTTCTCGCAAGGATGATATTTCAGCTTGATACAATGCAGCGATTGTCAAACCGACCAGTCCAACTCCTACTGCCGTGACAATCTCAATGAATCTGTAAGAATTTCTCCGTTGTTCAATCAAACTTTCCCTTACAAAACTGTCCTCTGTACGATTGAACCAGTTGTTGCCAATGAGAATTCGCTTTAGCTGTTCTAGGCGAGGATCGTCGTCCCAAAGGTACTGAACAGACTTTTCACGGGAACGTTTAGAAGACTCTGCTTTTCGTTGTTTGCGACGTTCTCGATCGAGTTGCCAATCTTGAACTTTACAGATAAAAAATGTTTCTGCTTGTTTCAAAATACTGAGCAGCGTTTTGTATTCTTTTTCCTGTTGGCTTTGATTACGCCAGTCATTTGCTGCGACAGTTAACCGTTGTTGCAGGGCTAAATCGTCTTGCTGGTTCTTAATCCATTTTTGTAATTCATCCCAACCCCGCACTAGAAAATCGTGCGCTGGCTCAACGTAAACTGTTCCTGCTTCCTGTCCCTTTACCAGCAGGCGAGCCTCAACCAGTCGATTGACCACATATTCTACCCGTTTGCTTTCCTCAGCATCGGAGTAGGCTAACTCTGACTCCGACACCCGTCGCCGTGCGACTGCTCCCCCCTCGATCGTCACCATCCGCAGCATCACCCGTCGCATCGTCGCTTGGTATGCCTTGCCCGGTGCTTCGCCAAAATCTCTTACGAGATTGTCATACTCCTGCGTCGCCCGACGAGTCAGCGCTCCTGCCACTCCACCCAGTTCCTCGTAGTCCTTGATTCGTAAAGCGCGATCGGTTGCATTATCCTTCGTCCAGCGATCGTACAGTTTGATATACAGTTCACTCAAGGTAAACGAGAGCAACGGCAATGCTCCCGGCATCTGCCCCACCTCATCAATCAACTTACCCACCAACTCCGGTGGCTCAAAGTACAACGCTTGTTTCAGGGCAGGCCCTTCGATCGCCTGTCGCAACTCATCCAAATTCATCGCCCGCACGGGGAATCGGGCATCTTTCCAGTAAGCCGAAAGCGGTGAAGAAAGAAAACGCGGTTCAAAGTCCGATCGTAGTGTCAACACAATATGCAACTGCTGAGAGCATTCAACAATTGCCTCTCTCAGCACCTGCAAAAACGGTAGCCAAGGTTGGGATTCAGCAGCGCGATCGCTCTGTTGCCTGTCACCGCCATGAGTTTCTGTTTGACTCTCCTGGCTCATCGTAATCAACTCTTCAAACTGGTCGATTGTTAACAGCAACTTGACATGGAGATGAGTTTCGCTCCACTTTCTAATCACACGGGTGAGGTGTTGCGGCGAGTTTTCGAGTCTATTACTCAGAGACTCTAGCTGTTGAAAAATGGCCCGATAAAGCTGGGATAACTGCTCCTCTTGTTGAGAATTGCGACAAAAATCCTGGAGCTGCTTGAAGTAATCCTCAATGACCAAAAGTTGAGCTTCTGGCTTTGCACTGTTCCAAGACTCTGCTAGTTTGAAAAACACTGCATTTGTTGATTCATCACCCTTATCTTGACCGCTTTCTTCCTTGGGTTTGAACACCTCATCAAGAAAACTCACTTGAGAGAGTTGCTCGATCAGTTCCGGCTGAGCGATGGGCAGAATGGCTCGTGCTAAAGCTGTAAATGGATACCGATCCGGACGTATTGGATCGAGGATGTACCATTTTGATTCCTGCCTCAACTCAGGAATCAATCCGGCTTTAACTAAACTGGATTTACCGGAACCCGAAACTCCCAAAACGACCGTGAGAGAACGATTCGCTTGAGACAGGCGATGCTGGAGTTCTTCAACTAATATCTTTCGACCGAAAAAGAAGTTAGCGTGTTTTTCATCAAACGATGCCAACCCGCGATAGGGATTATTGCTCTCGTTCAGGAGTGGCGCAGGCTTGAGTTGCTCGGACGTGAATCCAGGTTTTGTAAAAACAAACTCTCCTCGGTCATACTCTAGCCTCATGGGATAGATTCCAGGCTTTTGACGAGAGCCAGACAACTGGCTGACCTCCTGATCTAGATACACATACAACTCGTGAGCAGTAATAACGCCATCTGGAATCAAGTCAGCTTTGTTTTCGCGCAATCCTTCCAGTAGTGCCAGTGCAAACGGAGAATGCAGTACCTGCTTCTCATCTGGAATTGCATCACGATCGCGCTTAGGATCAGCTAATTTAGCCACATCTAATGCTTCTTGGTCGTGCGCCGCCGAGGTTATTACCTGCCATGCTGGATAGCGAATGAAGCGATCGTAGTGTTCCCGGCGTACCGTTTCTAGAATGGGAATGATTTTCCGGCGACCTGCCCAGCGAAACGTTCCAGCGAAGCAGCAGTCCAGAATGACTAGCAAATGATGACACTCCAGTTTGCTGAGTGCCTCATACACCTCAGACATGGCTAAAAAAGAGCCTTCTTTCTGCCAGTCTGCATCCTGTGGGACTAGATATCCTTTTGGACCGTCTTCACTGTTGCGGGGAATGCCATGACCTGCAAAGTAGAAAATGAGGCGATCGCCTTTAGTCGGCTTGAGTTGATTGGGAAGGGTATCATTAAGTAGCGTTTGGAGTCCTGTCAGCGTAGCGGCTTCGTCTAACAGACGAACGACATTTTCAGGTTTATATTCATACTCTGTTTCTAACACATCGGCAAGCGCCCTAGCATCGTTGACTGGCGTTCTCAGACGGTGAATGTGAGGATGGTTTTTATAACGATCAATACCGATGACGACAGCTAAATTGCGATCAAAGTTCGTTTTGTTATATTCCCAAGTCACGGGTCTACCTCCACTGAATATTTTTTATCAAGCTCGCTACTCAGATACGGGCGCTCTCACCTGATTAAGGGCATCAAACCTGATGCCCCAAGCTTGTCGCCGCCACACCTAATGAGATTGCGATCGGGATTCAAAGTAACTGCAAGTTTCGCTTCTAAATGTTCTGTTAGGGTTTGCAGTCACTGACCTGAAGTCGTTCGCTTAAATTTAGCCGCCTCAAACTCTCAGTCCTTCGACAGCCTAATTTCAAAGCTATGATTGAGTGAGAGTGAATGTCACCTGCTTCGTTACCCACTCAGCATTCGGATTCGGTTTAGAGCGCACTCTACGACCTTCAGGTGGCGGATTATCAAGATCGGCACCAATAGTACCTAATAGCTGGTTGAGAGGGTTAATCCCTAAACCCTTTTGATTGGCTACGTTCTCAAGCTCTTCGTCAAGATTTCCTTTTTTACCTAAATCTTCATCAAGAGCAGGTAAGGTAAGCCAGTCGAATTGGGCGATACCGCGAGTTGCAAACAACTTGAGCGTTTCTTTCGCTTGTTTGTAGGCTTCGCCATCTGGCAATTCAGTATTCACGGTATCGTAAATCTCTTCTTTGCTATCAAGGGGATAAAATATGTCTTCGTTGCCCTTGATAGATAATTTATATATCGCCCAAGTCGAGTCAAGGTCTAAGATCGCAATATTCAGGGGTTGAGACGAGGTATTTTTGATCCGCAAGACCATTGATTCACCCTGTTTTATCACAATATTGCTGGGTTCTGCAAAAGGTTTACGGTTTACATCTAACAATTCAAATTCGACATATTTAGTAACTTCTGAATTCGGATTATCAAGAGATTGAACTGCCTGATACTTAGACAAATGAACTAAGCGTTTAACGACAGCATTTGCCGAATCTGTATCGTCAATTTTTAGGGGTATTCCTAAGTTTTTGAAAGGATTTTCACTAGAAATTTCGTACTCGCCATCTCTGCCAACCCCAACTTGATAGTGAGACTTTAGGTCATCGCCTGCTTTCACTTCAACAACCCAACCATTCCCTGTCAAAGCTTGCCGAACTGCCTCTAAAGCTTCCTTTTGTTTGTCAAGCAACTCGGCTGGTAATTGATGCTCCTTATCACCTGCCTCTTTGTTATCTAACAAGAGGACTCGACGCACGAGGGTGACGGGAGCAGCAACCATGACAGCAGGAGAGCCTGGTTCGATTTTGAGTTCTTCTGGAACCTCAATGCCTCCCTCTTCAGGCTCCAGAACTCTAGCCATTGATTTCGAGGCTTGAACCTCTACAATTTCAACAATCGCCTGTTGCTGCTGCCTGTTGGAAAAATCTGTGGCATTGAGTGGATAGATAGCGAATTGCGTACCGCTACTAAGTCCTTGCGCTAACCCTGCATTCAAGGTGACTTGCTTTTGGTTAGAATCTACACTTATAACGGTCACGCTGTAGTGATGCGGTAAGCTCTCGTTCCCAAATACTGCGCGAGTGCCGTCACCGATTAACATGGGTAACTGTTGGGGAAACTTACTCTGAATTTGAGCACAGACGCGATCGTACAGCTTTCTGAAACTCAATCCTGTGGAACTGGTCGCCAGAGTCTGAATTAGCCAGTAAGTCAGCGCTCCATGTCGCTCTTTACCATCAAACGCATATTCATAAGCGTACTCATTGGGGCGGCAGGCTGCTAAAAGAAGGTAATTCTTTATTGGAGGAATCCATGCAATGTCACTATCTACTCCTTCAGTTAGAGTCTTCCAGTTTGCGATCAACTCCTCAAGCGGAGCAACCAAGCTTTCCTGGTTTGGCGGTGTTTTGTCGGTTTCTTCTCCGCTGCGGATAGCACCATCACCTCGGGTTACTCCTCCAGAGTGACAGCTATCCATAATAAGTGTGACAATCAACCCTTTGTCCGTCATCCGCTTCAACAGCATCGCCAATTCCACATCAAGTAGGTAACGACCTCCAGCGCCAATATCTGATGGCACAATACCTTCGTCATATTGGTCAGCCCCTTTCAGGTCTGGATAAATAGTTGTCGTCCGTCCCCCATGTCCAGAGTAGTAAATGTATACTTGCTGTCCCGGCTGCGCTAGTTCTGTAATAGCCTTAAACTTCGCCACAATATTTTCATAAGTTGGTTCCGGGTTTTTGGTTTCGATTATTTCCGCGACTTCAGGATTCGGAGAAGTCAGCTTGAAAATCCGTTCGGATGGAATCTTCAGTGTCTCGGAGAGGTAGCTTGCTACAAGGTTAATGTCACGCACTGCTCCTTTAAGATTCTTGTACAACCGATTGGGTAGGTAGTAGTCAATACCTATTAATAAGGCGTAAAAATTTAGTGTTTGATCGGATTGGTCAGCCATTTTTTCCTCATCACTCCAGCATCTGTATTTAACTCAGAGAGTTGATGTATCAGCAGAGTTATGGAGCCGTAAGTTATAGCTTTTCAGAAAACTCTGCCAATTCAGCAACCTATTCTTCTGCTCAATATTTTGTTAACTCGATCGCGAACAGCTCAAGCCATTTGTTCGCGGGTTTTGACAGCGACAAGGCCGTCTGGCTTCAAACCCTTTTTCTGCTGAAATTCCTTGACGGCTTTATCTGTTGCTGGTCCAAATTCACCATCAGCCCCAACTACAATCCCAGCCTTTTTTAAGCCTTCCTGAAGCTTGAGTACATCCGAACCTTCCATTCGGGGCATCGCCAAGCGCAACGTTCTGGGTTTGTCATCCCACGGCGCTTTAGGAAACCCTGGAGCAGGAGAGAGATTAAGTGCATTCTCAGTTTGAGGACCAAAATCGCCATCTTCGCTAATCTTTTGATTAGGATGATTGTGATTCCAAAGCTGCTGAAATGCGAGTATTGATTTGCTGCGAAGATCGATCGTGCCGCCGCCTTGGTAGTCGAAGTGAGGTGGGTCGCCTGGTAATGGATTCCAGCCATACCGCATCAAATAAACTTCCCAGCCTGTTGCATCTTCAATATCGATCGCTAACCCAGTTTGGTGGTTGCTGGCTCCCGGTGGAGCTACAGGATTAGAGTTGTTGATGCGATCGTTATATAGCAGCATTTGCTGAGCGATCGTGCGGTAGGCAGAGTTCACCTGCATAGTTTGACCTCGATCTTGAATCGCTCTCTGGAGTGCCTGTTTTGCAGGGGCTTGTACATAGGGAAATGCTGCATCCAGCAAGTCTACATTGAGGTCATCAAAACTGACAAAAGCATCGGGCATCATCAGTTGCAGTTGATAAATTAACTGCTGAGATAAACCATTGACCACCGCAGTCGAAGACATGGGTGCATCTTGGAGTAATCCGGGGAAACTGCTTCTAATTCCCAACCGATCCCGTTCGACAAATTCTTCACAGGCCTCGACAATAACAGGTTGATTAAATAGAATATTGCTTGAATCAGTCATAATTTTTTCTTTTTTCCTCGAATAAGTTTGAATTTGGTCATTTCTAGACGCACAACTCTATATTAATGGTGCTATTGTTGCCGCTTAATTTCACCAACAATGGAAAAATTACTCGATTATCCCCAATTCTTTTCGTGTTTGGGTACCGACAACACCATCTACTGTTAGCTCTTTTTGCTGTTGAAATTGCCGCACAGCACTATCGGTGTCTTTGCCAAAAGAGCCATCAGGTTCGATATTGATTCCAACTTTTTTGAGAGATTCCTGGACATGACGCACATCCTCACCTTGCATTATTGGCTCAGTAAGTTTCAAGGTGCGAGATGCTTCTGGGATTGTTTCCCCTATTACTTCTTCGCCTGTTCCTTCATAGGTTAAGAAGAACTCCCAGGGGTTTCCCAAGAACAGCGCTCGTTCAGCCACTCGTCTGCGTGTGAGTCCCAACCAAGGTTCACTATTGACCTTATTCCAAACAGGAAACTGATTCGCTGCTCCTTGATAATCTCCCTCATTCAAAAGTTTGAGAAGAGTTGAACCTCCAAAACCGTCTGTTCCTGGACCCACGTTGAAACAGAAGCAAACCAGTGCAGAAAACTGACTGTCATTAAGCTGAACTTCAACGGCATCCTCAACATAGGATTCAAATTTTTCCAAATCTACCCTCAACCATTCTTCTGCCTGTGTTTGGCTAATGGTCAATTCTTGATAAATATCATCGCCAGTGTGCCCATAACCAATTGTCCAAACTCCACCGCCGTCATCATAAGCAGTTAGCTTGCATCCTTCAAACGTAGTGAGAAGCTTAAAGCCTTCTTGATTGATGTGCTTTGAACCTCTACGTTCTACCACATCAGGCGGTTGTTTGTCGGGAGGATGAATATTATATGTTTTAGCCACACTGAACCGTAAAGCATCGATTAATGCTTTTACTTGTCCATTTGTCTCCGTGACTTTAATAGCTAGGCCGTTTTCTATTTCGTATAGGCGACCATCGCCGAAGAGTTCAAGCGATCTTGGCATTTTATTTTTTCCTTTTTAAAACGCAAATGCGGTTCAAAGAAGCATCCTGAAGATCCCGATCGCAAAACTTTTGATTGCCTCTCACAATTACTAAGTAAAGTATATTGGTTGATACTTCGTTAGGAAAAGTTTTTCTTTGGCGGACTAAATGTTACTTATTATACACCACTTGCAGAATTAACTTCAGGATTTTTGCAAATCTTTACAAAAATTCCTTTTTGTTGATTGAGCATTGTGTACTCCTAATTCTATATAAAGGTATTTTTTTAATAAGTTTTGACATTGTTAATATCTTGGACACATCCGCGTTGTAATTTATAAATCCTCTGCTGGAACTTCTCCAAGTATATAATCGTAATATTATCGTTAACTTAAGTCTGGAGACAAGCAATAATGACAGAAGTTGAAGCCCTTATAGAAAGTTTGTGGGAACTTGATGAGGATGAGCTAGAAACACATATTGGCTCTCGCGCTCAAGCTATAGGAGATGATATAGCTGGACGTGGAACAACAGGGATACACCCAGCTTCCTTGGAATCTATTGATTTAGACGTTGCAGCTAAAGCACCACTCGATCCCCGACTCCTAGAAGCTGGCGGGCGACTTTTTGAGCGCGTAAATCCCTTGGTTTACGAGCTTATGTGCAAACCTTTGGGAGGAAATGATTTAGAGACTCAGAAAATTTTGGATGAAGCTATCAGCCAGAATTACATAAAAGCTGCTGGTATGTTAGCTCCTGTTCTAATTTCTGGACTGGGACTTGCTCCTGTTGTTGCTACTCTACTTGCTACATTGATTATCAAAAAATTTGCCAGTTATACCACTACTGGAATTTGTGAAACTTGGGAGAAAACCCTATCCAAACCTGCAATCTGAGCTATGAAAAGGAACTTAGAAACAGAAATGCTTGCTTGAGCCTTCACTGAGAAAGCCAAGCGAGTAGAGTTGGACTAAGGTGGACATATAGGCGATCGCCAATATGGTTCTGGCACTTAAGCAGCGAAGGGTTTAGCAACGGGGCGTATGAGACTGAGGATGTTCTACTGATAGGGTCATTGATAGGGGGGTGGACTTCAAGGGAGACTAGCTCAACTATAGTTAATGTACCTCCTCCCTACGACTCTCAAACCAAAGACAGACTAGCAGTATCAAAAATCTTCCCAACAGATGAGGACACTACTAGCTTACAAGTTCAACAATTTAGGAACGAGCTAAAGCTTTCTGTCAAATTTCGGCAGAAAGTTCGCCTCCTACCTTTAATCTGGAGAAAAAAATGATCGCTGGAGTAAAAGCAACCAAACCATCAACCATCCTAATTGTCGAAGACGATCCCATGATGCAATTGGGACTATCACGACTCCTAGCAACAGAACCTCAATTTACTATTGTCGGGCAGGTAGAAGATGGCAATTCAGCAATAGATGTAGCTTCAAAGCTAAAACCAGATATTATCCTCATGGATATTGGCTTACCTGATATTGACGGCATTGCTGCTGCCAGTCAAATAAAAGCATTGCTACCCCATACCCGCATCCTCATGCTAACTTCACACACCAGTGATACAGAAGTATTGGCTTCCTTATCTTGTGGAACAGAGGGTTATTGCATTAAAGGGACTAGCACAGAACAGCTATTAACAGCCATCAATGCTGTCCGAGAAGGTAGCACCTACCTAGACGCTAAAATTGCCACTTGTGTCATTCAAAATCTCAGAAAACCAACAACTAACTGCGAAGAATCCCTGTTTACCGCGCGAGAATTGACGGTATTAAAACTAATGGCAGAGGGCAAAAGCAATAAAGATATCGGTTATCAACTGCACTTAAGCCCTAATACTATCAAAGGTTACATTAAAGCGATTTTCAACAAAATGGAGACTAACGATCGCGTACAAGCTGCGGTTATTGCCCTGCGTAGTGGTCTGGTTTAAACACTGGCAAAGTGAACCAAAAAGTAGTACCCTTACCTAGCTCACTCTCTACACCAATTTCTCCACCATGCGCCTCGACTATTTGCTTCGAGAT
The DNA here is from genome assembly GCF_036700475.1 of Microcoleus sp. T2B6. Taxonomy (NCBI): domain Bacteria; kingdom Bacillati; phylum Cyanobacteriota; class Cyanophyceae; order Oscillatoriales; family Microcoleaceae; genus Microcoleus; species Microcoleus sp. T2B6. The sequence continues at coordinate 20,058 of NZ_JAUBOZ010000045.1, forward strand.
GTAAAGCCCTAAGCCAACCCCAGCAGTACGCTTAACACCACTACCTCGCACGTACAATTCAAACAATGAAGCACACTGCTCTGATTTTATTCCCACCCCATTATCTCTCACCGTGCAGCGTAGATAAGAGGCCTCTGGCTCCAGCGATGCACCTAATGTTAACGTAAATCCAATTGGATTGTATTTGAGAGCATTGCCAATCAAATTTTCAAAGACTCGCCTGAGCTGAGCGGAATCGGCATTAACTAAAGGTAAATCAGGAGTAAATTGATAATTGAGGACAACTTGGCGTTTTGCCAACATTAATTCCCACTCTAAGAGAATGCTGCGTGTCAAACTGTAGAGATCCATTGGCTGTAACTCCAAAGGGACACCTACAATATCACCCTGCTGCATTTCAATCAGAGAATTAATCAGTTTGATTTGGCGCGAACAGCTTTGCAGGATACTTTCTAAACTTGACTTATCAATAACAACTTCATTTTCTCCTACCACTTTCTTCGGTTCAAATGACTGCTCTTTGAGGAAACATTGCAAAATAATTGACATTCCTGTAATGGGATTTCGCAAGTCGTGGGAAACAGCGTGCATAAAAACTTTCAAACCCATTTCAGCCTGTTGTCTTTCCTGAATTTCCTGAGCGAGTTGGCTATTTTGTGTAACCAGTTGTTTGTTAGCACAAAGAAGTTGCTGCTGCAATCGGCTCATTTTTAGCTGAGCTTCCACTCGTACCAGCACTTCCATCGGCTCAAAGGGTTTAATAATGTAGTCAGCGCCGCCTGTTTCAAACCCTTTTACTTTGTCAAAAATATCATCCAAAGCACTAATAAAAATAATCGGAATTTCTGCCGTATTCTCTTGTGCTTTTAAGTGACGGCAGACTTCATAGCCATCCATCCCTGGCATTTTTACGTCCAACAAAATTAAGTCGGGAGGCTGGAGGCTCACTGCTTTTAACGCTCGCTCTCCACTAATGACCTTCCTGACTTTGTAGCCACTTTCAACCAGCACTTTAGACAGTAAGTGAATGTTGTCACGGCTGTCATCTACAATCAAAATATCAGCTTTTATTTGCATAATTTAAGAGGGGGAGGGGGAAGGGGAAGGGGAAGGGGGGAGAAAGGGAACGGAGGGGATTAGAGGTTTACTTCCTACTCACTTCTTTGTACTTTTGAGAAGGCGAGGGGAAAGGAGAAGGAAGGATAAATTTTCGCTTTTCTTTATTCAATAAAAGCAGGATTTACGCAATTGGTACATTATCCCCAAATAATCAGCTTTTTCTACCCTTCCCCCTCCCCTTCTTTCCCAATCTCAGCATTTAGCAGTTTCTTCCTAAGACTGCTAAAAATTAATGCTTCCGCAGCCAGAGACTTAGAAGAATTGGCAACATTCCTAACCTCCACCTCTCCAGTTGTCACTGGTTCATCGGGGTCATTGGGATGAGGCAGCAATTTTTCAGCAGCTCGAATCCGATTTTCCAATTCCTGATCGATATTAATTAATTGTCCTGTCAATCGGTTAACAGACAGCAATGCCGCTCTTTGAGACAACTGCGGACAGATATGACTGTCCCAGAGAGCTTCTGACTCTTTAGCTTGCTTTAAGTCTCGTTGTCGAACCGGGATTTTCAAGGGATAGGGAAACAGAGCTTCTGAATCCGAACTGTAAGCCGGTGAAGTGATAACGCACTTCCCTTGCGGAAACCTCAGAATCTCATCGGCACTCAAAAGCGGTTTCTTTTGCAACTGCTCGCTCCAATTGACAGAACGGCTTGTTTGTTGCCCCGTCGAGCTACCTGTAGAGCGATTTTTTACCAGCACTTCCACTTCCCCATACCGCTTAGAATATTTCTCCGCTGTATCAAAATCACCGGGGTTGAACAACACATGAGTTGACAAAGCACTTGCGATCGCCGCTCCTTTTTTATCCCCATAGAGATTATAGAGTTGATTGAGGGATTGAATGCCAACAATCGGCACGCCACCAGCCGAACGATATTCGTTAGCCCACTGATCCATTCTATCGAACTTGAGAGACGGAAACTCATCGAGACAGTACACAAATGGGTCAGAACGTACTCGACTCAAATTAGACACTACACATAAGTGAATAGCAGCAGCTAACAACGGCCCCACTACAGTGCGCCTTTGGTCGTCTAATTTAAAAATAATGCACTTTTTGCCCGACAAAACAATGGGAATGGTACTGTGACCAATAAATGCCCGCAGCAAATCTTTTTGAATAAAACTTGAATAAGTTGCCTCTGCGCTTGCCTTGATACCCGCCACTGTTTTTTCAGCATCTTTTGAACTTAATAACTGTGAAAAACTAGAGGCAATCCACCTGTCCATTTTGAGAGGATGACCCTCCGGGCGGTGGACAGCATGGTGAATGCGACTAACTAAATCGGGAAGCTGAATAATCGCATAAACAAAAGCCAAATCCGGGTAAGGACTGCCTTTTGCTAACTGCACTAAACCCTTCGCCATTAACTCCCCTGCTTTCTCAAAAAACTCATTACCTTTACTCTCTCCCGGACTTGCATTGCGAGCAATAACTTGCCCAATTTCTGCTGCCATTACAGCATCTTGTGCATCCCTCATAAAATCCAGAGGATTAATAGTACCACTGTAAGCTTCCCCCGGTGCAAACACTTGCACGTCATAGCCGTAGCGCACTGCCAGGGGCGCGTGCAGCTTCATCTGGTCTCCTTTTTTATCGTAAATAATCACAGGAAAGCCTTGCTGAAATGCACTCTCAACCATCCGATCAATCACACTAAAGGTTTTGCCAGAACCCGGAGCACCAATTACTAAAGTACCGCGTTCAGCATGAGGAAACCAAACAGTAGGATTTGCGCCTAATAGCGTTTGTAACTGAGCGCTCAATACCTTTATATTTTTGAACCAATAAGTCGGCGTGCCGCTCCATAAAGTAACGGGTTGCCGCTTTTTTTCTTTCATTTGTTTGAGCGCTAAACTGGTCGCTGCCATCTTTTCAGCCGTACCGCACAACCGACCGGAAGTAACTTTCCCTTTGCCACTTCCAATGATCTTGGAGAAAACAAACAAAGCTAGTAATAAGCCTAGCATTGAAAGTCCTTCTGGATTGATAAATTGACCAATCAAACCCTTGAAGTCTATACCAATAAGCGGGCGTTTAGTGACAGGCTGGGTTTGGACTTGAAGCACTAATTTTGGGTTGTTTTGAGAAAACAATTGAAGATTTTTCATAGGAAGGGGAAGGGGAAGGGGAAGGGGAAGGGGAAGGAAAAACTAGGTTATTGGGGGAGGGGGAAAGGAGAAGGGGAAGAAGAAGGCTGCGCCGTGAGATATACCGAACGGAAAAACAGGTTATTGTTAGCTTTTATTGCTACTAAGCTGTCATCTACAAACCTGCAATCTGCTGTATCCTTCCTTCCCCTTCCCCTTCTACATTAAAAGAACGGCTATCGCCTATGAAGGGTTGATAACGACTCAAATAAGTAAATAATGGTCAGAACTAATAACGCCACACCCCAAACAAAGACTAAAATATCAACACCTAAAAGTGCAAAGGAAGCTACTCAAGAAAACACAACTTCTGAAGCATATCAAGTTGACCCAGAACTATTCGGCAGTGGATACAATCAAGCACGCAAACCGTCTTTACCCTACGGTATTGTCATCAATGACAACCCTGCTGGCATCTTAATTCCTACTGACCAACTCATCAAAGCTGAGTGGTACTCCATCCCGTCTGAATCAGACTTAACAACAGTTGAGTTAACTGAAGAAGTGACAGGATTGCTGCTCCAAAAAGTGAAAATTTTGGTATTAGCTTTTATGCCAGAGTACATTCGATACAAGGATATTGAAGAAAATGGTGAATTAGCTGGTGCATTTGTTGGATTGTATGACGAATACCGCCATAGTTTCAACAAAAAGATGCAGGAAGTCTGTTCAGAACACGCTCTCATTTTCTTAAATTCCCAGAATTTACCATTGCACAAATCCCCCATAGTAGTGCGGTTCAAAAATGTATCTCTTTGGAGCTTTAAGAGTGCTAGAGAAGAGTTTTACCGCAACTTAGAAAGGGCATTTGCTGATTACTTTGAGGTAGAATACAGTGGCAAAAATGACCGATGGCGCTCATTAGGAGTTTTGAATGTTCACTTCCGAGCTATCAAAGAAGGGGAAGGCAAAAATAAATCGTTCTGCTGCAAAACTTACAGCATTACTAAGCCAACTCAGGCGAATTTGCCTAAACTATATCTCGGTAAGCCGAAGCAGAAAAAAGAGGTTTGGAATTTACACAATAGCATTGGTGGCTTTCTTGAAGCTGGAGAAGCTCAATTACCAGCTTTAGCGGCTGATACTGATAACCAACCAGAACGTTCAGCATCCCTTAAAGTTCAGGTGTTGCCTGCTTTAAGTAAAAATTCAGACCACCGTAAAGGTCAAGCGAAAAGTCAATCCAAGCTACCTCGTAAAATAGCACAAGTTGAGTCAGAATTTGATACAGAACTAGACGAATTGGATGACTTTGAAGAACCGACAGAGGTTCAAATTGAGGTGGATGGAGAAACAGACCTTGATTAAGTTTTGAAGAACCGAGGGAAGGGGAAGGAAAGATAATTTTAGCTTTCCTTTCTTCAATCAATACTTCGGAAAGTTTGGGGAAAATGACTACAAGGGTTAATTGGCTCTTGGTGGTAATTTTTCTCAAACTCTTATCCTGTCGTCGTTGGTAATCAAAAACTGTGCGATACTCTGCACTCCGCATTCCCCTTTTCTATGTCAATTGATAGACAAGCCCATTATAGCAAAACTTCAGCCTGCGTTGGCTTTTTTTTACGAGTTGGTTGACCAGTAAACAGGGCAATTCCACGTCACCTTGTTCGCCTCTTTCAACTTCAAATAAAGCTGTTTTTGGGGCAATATTGGGGTTAAGGTAAGCTGTGAAAACTTCGCTCTGAGCCTGATTTTTATCATTAGGAATTAAGTAGCCAACGTAAAGACAGCCCATCTTGCCACACAGCTTAGAATTGTTAAAGTCGTACAAATTCAGTTGACCTTTCTTACCCGTCACTTGTTGGACACGCATAGTGGCGATCGCTTCTTTTGGCTCCAAAATACTGCTATGAGACTGTACAATCTCGCTCAAAATTTCTGCGGGAGCAATTCCACTAGCTTTCTCCCAGGACAACTGAGACAAAGTTGTATCACTACTCGCACTGCAAGCAGCCGTACCCAATAGCATTGCTAAGCCAATAAAAACTGTTAAACCAATGCGAAACCAATAGCCAGCCCGATTCAACCAAGCTGGGGGTTGACTGTATTTGACTACCTGTTCATTCAACTCTTGCATATTTTCCTCTATTCAAATGCTAATAAATTCAATGAGTGAGTGTAGTTGCCGCTATTGCTACTGCTAAACCCAAAATGGCTTGTAGTAGGAATGATTTGAACTGGCGTACTGAAAATTCTCCCCTAAAGAACTGTATTGACCCTAAAACCATGCTGATAGTCGCGGCTATTGGCAACCAACGAGTACGCCAAGTCCATGTCTCACCGCCAGAGTGGTTGCTGATAGAACTCGAAATGCAACTGCTATTGTTGCGGTTATAGTTGTAAAGCGTTTTGACTTTTTCTCCGTACTGCTTAAGCGAGTAGCCTCCTAAAATGTCCGAGTAGCTGGCATCCACCTTGCTACCAGAACCCCCAAAGTGCTTTTGTGCCACTCGTTCAATTAAGCGATCGCCACTGAATAACTGCCTAGTTTTCGGGTCAATTTCCTGCTGCGTGCCAACTACACTCTCAGCCAGAGAATTTTGCAAAACCCGATCTTGAACCGCTGGGGGAAAATATTGAAAAAGCTCCTCAGAAGTAGGCTGGGTGCCACTATTAACTTTCTTGAGGAACTCCGCACCCCCAGGTACAGAAGCGATCGCCTCCTGCACATCTTCCCGGTAGCTCATCAATTGATAGCGACCGAATGCCCGCCCGCAGTTGCGATCGCCATCTGCACAGGTAGCGGTACCGATTGCTTCGTAGTCACCACTACCTGCACTTTCCAAATTGGCGATCGCCTCGGATAAAGCAGCCACATCAACATTGTTAATGTAGGTGGCAGGTTGGACGCAATCTCCCTTTGATTCGGGAATGGCCTTCTTTGTGGGCAGACGGTTTTGTTTAAGCTGAGACGGCTGTTGATTTGAGCCTTTTGGTTGGGAAAGTTTAGGTGAGGATACAGCATCAGTAGGGCGAGAAATACTGTTAGAAGCACCCCCCTCCACTTTGCCAACAAAGATAGGGGAATTTGTTTGGTAGGACAAGAACGGAAATGGGCCAATAATGTAAGGCGATTTCCCACAAGGCAAACTAAACCTGAAGTACAGAGCCGTGTCAACAGTATCGCTGGTTTCTGATGGCTCCATTACTACTACTTTAAACGCATCTCCAAAGGGATGCCGACCCGTTGGCTCCCAACCAGCCAAACAGCCAGAACCGCCTTGCACTTCCTGATATTTACCGCTAATCCACTGCTTCCCTTCCAGTTTTGATGCAAGCTTGCGACCGCTGTTTTCTAAGTCATCAAGTTCAATGTAAGCGCAATCTTTCTCGCACGCTACCGCAAATCCTTCTACGTTAGAACCTGAGATTGTATTAGAGCGCTTACTTTCAGCCGTCCCATAGATCATGTCAATTCGCATCGCAGTTAAACCCAGTTCTCCCACAGGAATTGGGAAACTGCTCAAAGGCACTTGATTGAGTAAGGGAATGTCAGCAATCCGCTCTGATATCCATCCCTCAAACTGTTCTAAATTGACACTTGACAAAGAGGGAATGTCCATTAAAGAAAACCCAGAAAAGTCTATTTGGTTGAGAGAAGCTTCAGCGAACTGGGGAAATTTAGACATAAGTTGACTGAGCGGAAGTTCGCCAGCATTAGAGACATTTATGAGTGGAGTTTGAGAAGCTAAAGATGCAAGAGGGGCAACTTCTTTCAATTTAAAAGAGCTTAAATTCGGCACAATTTGGATGAGCTTCTCTACCTTTTGTCTGCCCAAGAGTGGAAATGCTGCTAGAGAGATATTTTCTAGGTTTGTTCCTCCTGTTGCTAACTGTTCAATGCTTTCAATAGAAAAGATTTCTGGTTTGAGAGCTTCGCTGATGTCTCCGAGTTGCAAGATTTGGTCAGGAGTGTTGCCTTGTGACCAACTACGACCTCCCCAACTAGATGAATTAGAAACTGGTGGTAAGCTGCTAAAAGTAATTTGGCTCCAGTCAGGCAATAAAACTCTTGTAGCAGACTTTTGTTGGTCATTACCAGGAATTTCCCAGATCCGAACTGGTAAGGAATTTAACTCAGAAGCATTAGCAATCCCTGGGAATTCCAGTGCTAGTGCAACAGAAATTAACCCAATTGCTGTAGCTCTTATTAAGAGCCAAATTAACTTATTCAGGTCAAAGCGAACATTATTTAGCACTTTCATAGCATTGGCAGTTCCAATAAGTAGAGCGGTTTTCAGTTGCCTGATAACAGGGTAGTTGCTAATTGCTAATTGCTAATTGCTAATTAAAAGCAGTACCTACCCAATTGAAAACTGCTATAAGTGGGAAGGTTGGGTTGCCTATGTTATGAGTGTCATAAAGCTGCCCTTCCCACTCCCAACTGTTAAATTTCTAGCTCAAACTGTGGATTGGGATGAGATGCTGTGTCTGTCCAAGCATGATCGGCTAGATTAGACTCGTCGTACACATTTTCTTGATAGCCGTCTTCAAAATTACCTTGTTGAGATTTCTGAGGTAGTGAATAGCCGGCTGATTCATAGCCCTCTGACTGGTAGCCAGAAGTGTTGTAGCTTGATGTGGATTCGTCTGAGTAATTAGGGTTCATAACAATACATGAAACTAGAAAACACTTCTAGCCTAAATTAACGATAAAACTAATGCCATCACCACAATCGACAATCTTTAATACCTCAACTGGATCGATCCTAATGGAGGGGGATAGGTTTAACTGTAAACAACAACCTTCTTTAGCAATAGCTTGCTGTCGATTGCGGTTGCCAACAAACTATTAACTACTCCTGGGATTATGAATTCTTTACCTATCCATCCTCCAAACCTGTACGAGAAACTATTAACTAATCCACCTTATTCGTGGTTTCCATCATCAGAATTTGTTTTAGAAGAAATGTTAAAATATGCTCAAGTCACTCCTGGCATTGTAGCGTTAGAATTGATGCCCAACTAATTGAACTGCCCCTAGAAGCTTTTTGGGGAACATTAAGACCTGTTACTGTCGAATCGTGGTTAGTAATTGCTAAAAAATAAGGGGAAGGGGAAGGGGATGGTTGCTGAACCCAGTCGAAGTAAGGAAGGATAAATTTTCACTTTTATTTCTTCAATAAAAACTAACAATAAACTGGATTTTTCCTTCCCCTTTCCCTTCCCTAAATAACTTATTTTTCCTCACCCTCTCCCCTTCTCCCCTTCTCCCTCCCTTTCTCTTAACCTTCCCCTTCCCCCTCCCCCTCAAATGAAACTTAACCTAGTTCAAACTCCTTATCAACTGTTAAATAGTGGTTCAGAATTAGAATTAGCTCTTAAACCATTTCAACAGGCTTCATGCTTTGGACTCGACTGCGAAACCGCTTTTGGAATTGACCCATACCGAGCTAAAGTTCGCCTCGTACAGCTTGCTATTCCCGATATGCCAGTAGCGATCGTCGATCTCTTTGCGATCGCGCCCACCGATCTCGGCCCCCTGCGCTCCCTGTTAGCCGGAAATGCCCTCAAAGTTGGACATAACCTCAAGTTTGACTGGCTGATGCTGACTAGGGCTGGGCTTTCACCATCCAAACCTTTTTTCGATACTTATCTGGCTTACCGGGTGCTGACAGCCGGACTCAAGCGCACTTCGTCTCTGGAAGCTGTTGCCGACAAATTGCTGAAAGTTAAGCTAGATAAAGCACAGCAGGTTAGCGACTGGTCGGGAGAACTGAGTAGAACTCAACTGCAATATGCTGCTACTGATGCTGCAATCTTACTACCACTATGTGAGGTACTTCACCGCCAGCTTTATTCAGCAGAACTTTGGCAGACTGCGAAACTAGAATTTGCCTGTTTGCCTGCGGTGGCTTCTATGGAACTTAACGGGATGCTTTTAGATAGAGAACAGTGGGGTATTTTAGGAGAGAAACTCGCGACTAAGCGCGATTCTCTTTCAAGAGAAATTAATTCACAACTCCATCGACCTAACCCTCACAAACAAATCTCTTTGTTACCGGAATTTACGGATACAATTAATCCTCGTTCTCCGAAACAAGTCTTAGCGGCTTTGCAAGAGAAAGGCATTCCTGTTACTTCCACTAATTCTCAATATTTAATTCCTTTGCAGGGCGAGTATCCCGTTATTCAAGCACTCTTAGAATACCGCAGCTTATCAGCTCGTATCAACACTTTTGCTCTGGGTTTAGCTGAACATATTCACCCCATTACAGGGCGCATTCATCCTAATTGGTTTCAGATTGGTGCTCGGTCAGGGCGGTTTAGTTGTCGAAAGCCAAATTTAACAAATATCCCCAGAGATAAAGAAACCCGGCAGTGTTTTAAAGCTGCACCCGCTTACGTCTTACTTAAAGCCGATTACAGCCAGATTGAACTGCGAATTATGGCTAAAGTGTCAGGGGATATTAGGATGGTGAAAGCTTACTCTCAAGGAGAAGATTTGCATTCTTTGACAGCTTCCTTGGTGTTGGGAAAACTTTTAGCTGAAATTACTATCGAAGATAGACAACTCGGCAAAATCATTAACTTCGGTTTAATTTATGGCATGGGAGTTAGGAAATTTAAGCTTATGGCTCAAGCAGAGCATGGAGTCATTTTAACGCTGGAACAAGCTTCGTACTTTCGTAAGAAGTTCTTTGAATCCTATACAGGTATCAAACAATTTCACGCCAAAGTTCGGAGTGCATGGAGCCGAGGTATTCGAGAAAGTCGCACCGTTTTAGGCAGAAGGAGATTATGGTCAAAAGATACTAAACCGTTGCTTAATGAGATGCTAAATAACCCGATTCAAGGAATGAGTGCTGACATTACTAAACTCGCTCTTGCTCTATTGTTTAAGCCTCTAAGTTACACGGGAGCGAGACTGGTTTGTGTCGTTCACGATGAAATTTTAATCGAGTGTCCTTTTGAAAAAGTGTCGTCAGTTAAAGCAATGCTTGAAAAATGTATGGTGAGAGCCGGGAATAAGTTTCTTTCTCCGATTCCTTGCCAAGTAGAAATTAATGTGATTGAAAGTTGGGGAGGGTAATAGATTAAGGGGCGACGATTTTTGATCTCGTTTTTGGTTACATTTAATCATTAAAAAACCGCAGAGGCACAGAGAACGCAGAGAAAGAGAAAAAGAGGACTAATTCCGATGTAAGCAAATTTGATATTACCCAACCTCCCACCCATAAACAACGATTGTTGTGGTGCAAGTGAAGATTTGAGTTCAAATCAAAATGAATGTAATTCTCACAGTTAGCAACAAAGCCGCAAATATTGTTGGTAAACTATCAAAATATGCCATTGCTATGCTGCAACAAGCTGAATATAGCGTTATCAGGCAGGAGGGCGATCGCGGCTACACGACCAATGCTTTAACGGTTCCGCTTGAAGCAGAAACTGGATTAACTTGGCAGGGAGTCAAACTATGCCTTGAAAATTGCGGCTACCACGTCCAAGTTAAGTCTTAGCTTATACGATAACCAGTGCATCTGTTGTTAACCGGATGTACTGGTTATTATTAAACCGAGATACAGGCTGGACGATTCTACTAGAACGGTGTATCCAGCCTGTATCCCGGTTTGACATTTCAATATCACTAAACGGAGAGTCTAATCCTTAATCAAATTGGATCGTAAGCAGGTGGCCGGTACTCAAACAATTCTTGTTCTCCTGCTGCAAACAAAGAGCGATCGCGACCAGTTGCAGGTCGAGCAAAGGACGCTTTATTACGAATCCCCTGGATATCTTCAGAAGAACGCTCAGACGACAGCACAAACTGAGTTCTCTGATAACGCAAATGGGCTAATTCAATCGAACCCGGTCGCCCTTCACAATAGGCTCGTTCAGCACAGCGCTTTACTGCGATCGCAATTTCAGCACTCGTTGCTCCCGCATAATCAGATAGTAGTGAATACCACTGCCTGTCGCTCCAAAGATTCTCTTTTCCTTCCCCAAACTGATCTGGGAAATACTTAGCCAAATGCAAATTGAAAATCTCATAGCGAGCGCCGCTGTGGGGCAAATCCACAAACCAGATTCCGCCGTCGTCAAATCTGCGGATAAGTTCAGCCGGCAGCATTTCTAAGCGGTTAACAGTAGCTAACATTAACACGGGGCTTTCATGCTCCTGCATCCAGGTGAGCAATTTCTGCGACAGCCGCCTAGCTGCACCGCCATCAGCATTAGATTCCCAGCCAGAAAAACCCTTGTCAAAATCGTCAAAAAACAGCACGCAGCCGCCCAAATTATCGGCTGTATCCAGCATTTTGTTGAGAGCGCGATCTGGATTAGAAGAACCTAGAATATTGCCCCAACTTGCTGCTAAAAGCGCATAACCTAGTTTCTTAGCAGCTAGCTTTGCACTCAAACTTTTGCCCGTCCCCGGCGGTCCCCACAGCAGCATTCCTTTGGGAGGTCTGAGGTGATATTTCTTGGCATCAGCTTCTGACAGCTTTACGACTTCGCTCAAATAAGCGTCTAATAAATCTAAACCGCCAGCATGAGGCACGTCGGGAGAAGCAATGAACTCCAACCCCTGGTCTCGAAGTTGCGATATTTTATGCTCCAATACCAACTGTGCGATTTGGACAACTGAAGCAGTCATAGAGAGCGATCGATCTAACACTAATTCAATTTCAGCCTGTGGCAGCCCTAGACTAGAAACAGCCAACCGTTTTTTAGCAGCTACCGCATCTGAACCAAAATCAAGGGAACAATTGCGACCGCAAAAATTATCTACAAGAACTTCGACTTCAAAACGATCGGGTAACGGACATTTGAGTAGAGGAATTAATGGACTTAGCTTTGATGGCAATTGGATGTACTCGCCCAGCAGTACCCAATATTGGTTGGCCCAACGCCCTTTCAAGTCAAAGAATGCGTTAGCCAATTGAGAATAACGGCGGATAAGAGGCTGTTCGGTACTGTCTGACTCCAAAATATCCTCTAACAAAAAGATACCGGGACAGTCATTTTCCAGCAGAAATTGCAGGACATCACTCTCGACAGATAGCTCAGTTTTACATAAGACGCATTCACTATTATACATCTGGGAAATATCTGAAACGCTTGTCCTATCTGAATGACAACCTAAAGTCGGGAGATGTTTATCTAAACACCGCACCTGTTGAAGAGTTGCATAGCCAGGATTCCAATAATAAACAGGTAAACCACACTCATTGGCGTACTGATGAAATGATGACAATATTTTTTGGCGATCGGCACTGTAATATTCGAGGGCAAATATTGGAGTTTGAGGGACTATTAAATTAGACGAAATAGTGAAAATTTTCATGAGTTTATACAACTAAACTGAGGATGTTTAACATAAAAATTTAACTAACATAATTAAAATTTAGCGTCCTGCTAATGAGCGAAGTTCTCCCCCTCAATTGGAGGGGGTAATTGTGCCTAACGGCACTAATAAATTGATGTTATGCAAGTTAAATTGTCAATCATGGTCACAAGTAAAAAGCAAACCGCAGCCACTCCCATTCGCTCTCATTCCCCAGTGCCTGCCAAATCTCAACCGCCTGAAAAGCAAAACAGTAAAACAGTTAGCATTAACAATGGAGCAAAATCAAAACCTCAATCTAACCTCAGCCCTGAGCAACTTGCTGTCGAGCTAGTCAAACAGATTCGGAATACAATTCATAAGAAGTACGGTGTGACAATTCAGCGTCGCGATAGCCGTATTTCGACAAAGGTTGGCCACGCAGTTCGCGAAAAACTGGGATTGGATATTCAAGCTCAGTTGAATAAGCGCAACGGTAATGGCAATGGTAAAAAGTTCGACTGGCAAGAGTGGAACAATACTGTGTTTCCCAAGCTAGTTGGCCGACCCGATGAACTCAAGTATGATGTAGAAGTTGTTGCCTTAGCGATGAGCCAACTTTACGATACAATTGCTGACAACCCGCAAGCTGCCATTGCCGATTTAATGGAGTTCAATGCTCAAAGCTTAAAGCGTCGCAACGAGTTAGCTAAATCCTCTGAAGAAGATACTGAAGAACTCGATGAGGACGACGAACTCGATGATGAAGATGATGAAATTGATGACATACTCGATGAAATTGATGAGGATGACGAAGACTCCGAAGGCGATGAGGATGAGGATGATGACGATGAGGAGGATGATTTTAGTTTAGACGAAGACGAAGAATTTGAGGAAGACGACGAATAATTGCTAAAGTTTGATTAGAAAGCTCTGCTGAAAAAGCAGAGCATTTTTTTGCCTCTATCGAGGCCTTTTCCACGAATCGCGATGCTGGGTAATGATTGTCGCCACCGTCCGAATCAGGGCGCTCTGGGAAGCATACCCAACAAATTCACAATCAAGGAAAATTGAACCTTGGTTGTGAATTTAATTTTACCCACTCACCCACCCACTAATTTTTTTGAATTAATTGTAATTAGCAGACTGCCGTCGCTTTAGTTGTGAAGAAAAAACACGCTTGAGGCTTAATCATGGCTAATCGTAAATCCGCTCCAACTCCGATGCAAAAGCAATTTGCAGAAACTCTTGAAGAACAGCGCTTCGAGATGTTTTTGCACGTTGCCCGCGAGTTAACGGGACGTGCCAAACAACGACAGTTGCAGAAAGGTAAGGCTCTTGACTGGGAAGCGTTCAATACTTGGTTTAACAAGCAATATGAAGGCTACTCGGCTGACGAGATGCTTGAAGAAATCTTGAGCAACGTTTACTGGCTTTCATCTGAGCAAGCAGTGATTGACTTGCACTTCCGTTATATCGAATCGGCAGTCAAAGCTTCTCATAAGAAAAAGGCAACTGACGATAATGAAGAGATTGATGATTTTGTCAAGTAATCAATGACGACCCCCGATAAAGGGGATAAAATCCTGCTCCAAGCAGGATTTTATTTGCCCGCCCACCCACCGCATCAGTTCGATTTGCGACATTTATGAGCGCATTCTCACAAGGATTTAGTTAATAGCACTTATGGAGTAATAACTTGATTATGTCATTCTGAACCCTTGACGGAGTTTACCATCGAACGTAGGAAAGCTTCCGCAAGTAATGCGAATAATCTTAAACCTTTGCAACACAGTTACAAACCGTAAGTTATGGTTAATTGGTTTTATCCGAGAATGTAGGTTGCTCAATAAGTCAGCGTAAAACCGTTTTGCAATAAATTAAATAACTGTTTTTGTTAAAAAGCTTTGATATTAAACGCGAGCGCGTTTGAGAGATGTTCCACTTGCAAATTATAATCATGTACGAACCTATTCAGCATTTTCTCACCCTCACAATTGAAACTGTGGTAATTTTTGGTTACGGTGGCTTAATTGTTCACTATATCGCTACGCTGTTAGCATCGAAGCGGATGAATGATTCTGAACAAATCACAGCAAAAATTGCCCAAAATTTGGTGCCTCTTCTCAATGAAATTGCTTCCTTTCCTGCTGTTGCTGAATGTGCAGCAACTCAAAAACCAACAGAAGAACAGCGCCTCACCTCTTCGCTACAAGTTAAAGCCGAATTTGCTTCTAATATTCAACTCGATACCGACCCATTAAATTTACCCTTAATTCAAGTCGATAGCCTCACTCTTCGACAATGCCGTACCGTTATTCGAGCGCTCAATTCCACTCTCCCACGAAGTGAGCATATTCGCCTTAAACTCAACAAAAAAGATGTGCCAGCAGATTCGTTAAAATTTCAAATCAAGAAGCACTTTGAGCATCGACCGCAGCAAGTTGTCTCCCTAATTAAGCAAATTTTGAAAGCTAGTTAGAATGCTCGGAGAAGCAACGACTAAATTAGTGCTTTATTTCAATAAACCCAATTAGTGCTTTATTTCAATAAAACTTTTAGTAACGAATTGATAGAAAGTTTTATTGATCCAACCTCCCTTTCCATATCGGGCGATTAGTTACTTTTTTCACCGCCAAGGGGAATCAGACCCCTGCCAATCTGTTCGATCAATTCGTTGAGGCTCAATCCTCGTTCGATCGCGATCGCGCGAATTCCTTCCCACCCTACCGACGTTACCTGGATATTTCTTTGCTTCTTGGGTTCTTCATAGCGAGGTTGTCCGCCTGAGCGGTTGAGATTGGCTAACGAGTTGGGATGAGGCTGGATTCCTTTACTAGGTGGCATAGCGTCGATAACGTTTCCCTTTTTCAACTATTTTCGCATTTTCTTGACGGTTTTCGACAGTCGCTATGTTATCGTTGAATAATTAAACGAAATTTCAGCCCGCGCCTAGCCATAAGCTGCGTACAATAGTCAGCGCGGGCGCGACTGGCATGAGACAAGCGAGTCAGGAATGCGTCAAATGCAATCAGAAGCCGACTATCAAGAGCAACAACCGTTAATCGTTTTGCCAGGGGGTGTTGGTGTGTACACCTCCTCCGTTGCGGAAGAACTGCGGATAGACTCTGAATTCCAATCCCTCATCCCTCCCCTAAGTAAGGGCGAAAAAGCAGCCCTGCAAGCCAGTATTCTGGAGGTAGGATGTCTCAACCCGCTAGTAGTCTGGGCTCAAGAGGGTATTCTTATTGACGGTCACAACAGGTACAGCATATGTGTCGCACATAGCATCCCCTACCAAACTGTAGAGATGTCTTTCGATAGCCGGAATGCAGTCAAGGTTTGGATGATTGGCAACCAACTAGGGCGTCGCAACCTGACACCCGAATCTGTTAGTTACCTGCGCGGCACGTGGTACGAGCTAACCAAGCAATCTCACGGGGGCAAGCGTTTGGCAAACTGTCAAAATGACAGTTTGACAGATGAAACAGCGCCAGAGGAGGCAAGCTGTCAAAATGACCACTTGACAGACAAAACAGTTTCAGAAAAAGCAAGCTGTCAAAATGGCAGCTTGACAGACAAAACAGCACGAGAGTTGGGAGAACGGTTCAAAGCTTCCCCTAGGACGATTTACCGGGATGCCAAATTTACTCAAGCTGTGGATGCCCTCAGTTCTATTGGAGGAGACGAAGTGAAGTGGAAAATACTGACCCGCTCTGCTGGGCTGACAAAGAAGGAAGTTCTTGCTTTGGCTTCGGATGCTCGCAGTCGTCCGGCTCAAGTTGCCAAAACTTTACAGGGGCGGTGCCCTTCGGTAAAGCCTGAAAAGCAACCTACCATCGCTCATCACCTAACGCTCAAAATTGGTTCCTTAGTAGAGGTGTACGCGCCCGATCGCCAGGACGTTAACGGCCGATTGGGGCGCATTCAGTCAGTGGGCGAGAAAACTGCCACTGTGTGGATGCGACACATGCCTACCATTACCATGCAGTTATACACCTTCAAGCACTCGGCTCTCACTGTTGTACCGCTCGAAAATCAACCGGGACTTCAAGAAATTTGCGATCGCATCTCCCTGCTCTTTGAATCAGGGAACCTCGACCCATTTGAGGTAGAAATTTTGAATTTGCTCGAACAGCGTGTCGCTCACACACCTTGTGAAATGCAATATTTGGAACAGATTGAAACGCGATACAGAACGAAGGGGAAGGGAGAGGGGGAAGGGGAAGGGAAGATAGATTTTTGCTTTTCTTTCTTTAATAAAAGCTAACAATAACCTGCGTTTTTCCTTCCCTTCCCCTTCCCCTTCCCCTTCCCCTTCATTAGGGAGCAAAAACTCGCTCTTTGGGATTTCTCGTCCATAAAGTACAGAAGCCATCTGTCGCCGCTTTACCTTCTACAGTTAGCGTCACTCCCAATCGATTCACCTCACTTTCACACAACATTTTTCCATTTTTTTCACTCAACAAAGCTTGATTCCAACTCATAAATTGTTGAGCATATTTTCCCTCACTACTCATAGCCCACTTGATAGCTTCTGCATTTTTCATTGCAAATTGTCCTTCAGCACTCAACCCCCAATTCATTGCCACAGCTTCTTTGAGAGTTAGCTGGCGAGGCCCTTTTGGATCGAGTGGTGGCGTATGAGCAAATTTGGGAATTGCCAACCCGATAAACACGCCGATAGCTATTGCTCCTAACACGGCCGCACTTCCAAAAATTACTGACCAAATATCGTGAGCAACTTTCTCTAAAGCAGCTTGTTGAACTAACGTTTTAACTGAACTAGCAATCTTTCGGTGCTGTACGTTGACTGCTGCTTTACCCTGTCGTTCTAAAAACTCCCGGCTATCCTGTTCCCAGTTATCAATTAGCTGCCGTACTTGCTCTAATTCTTGAGAGATAACAGCTTCAGAGTCTTTTAATTCCGCTTGCCATTTTGACTCCCAATTCCTGAAAAATGAATCAATTTCTTGAGGCTTTTTTTCGAGGAGCAATTCAAGCTGACCCGTTGCTAGAAGCACAATAAACAAAGGGTCATTTTTATCCAAACCGTAGCGGTAAGCATTGTTAATAACTTCGGAACGAAATTCAGCACTTTTGCCCTTGAGTGCCTGACTGATAAGAGACTCACGCTCATGCTCAAAAGCAGGCGGTGCAGCTAATTTGAATAAGTTATCTCCCACAGAAGTTTTAGCAGTAGTTAACTCCTGGTCTATTTGCTGCCACAAATATGAGTCACTATTTTCATCTTCTTCATCTTGATCCTCCAAATTCTCATCATTTACTAAATGCTCTACAGTCTCCTCAGAAAAATCATGATCAAGCTCAACTTCTGACAAATTTTCAATCTTTCTATCGCTAACTCCGGTTGCATCATCTGACATAAGTTCCTCTCATAATCCCTGAAATTACAGTGACACTCCCACCCCTCTCGACTCCTGAAGGGGCGATGCTTACGGCGCGGTCAAACTCTGTCAATAGTTTCTCAGTTCAAGTGGTAGAATCTGGTACGGCTCCTGCCGACTGATGTTCCTCGGTATCTAACACAGCTTCATCTGATGGCTGTTTCTTAATATCTTGTACCACTACTGACCGTGAACGATTCTCACTTTTTAGATTAGGTCGATAGGGAGCTTGATTGAAAATTCTTGTTGCCTCAATTGCATCACAAGTATTTTCTAGAAAAGTGTACATTCGCTGTTGGTTGAGTAAATGAAAGCTGGGATGTGATAGCGCACCTGTTAGAGACAGGCTTTTATTAGTGTCGAGCAACCTTCGTTCTAAAGCACTGAGTTTAGGCAAGTCAACAACTAAAATGCTGTGTTCTTCAAGCAGCTTATTTAGGTTTTTATGGCTGCTGAGGTGAGACCAATCTTTGCACACCCCAAAATTGCGGACTAAAATGTGTTTCAGTCGGCCTTGAAAGCGGTTAACTGATTCCAAAAACATCTCGATACTATCAGCACGCCCACTGCACAAAAACCATTTGCAAACATCTATGCCTGACTTTTCTTTAAAAGAAGCAGTTAACAAACCCGCCGTCTCAATCCAGCCATCTATGATAGAAGAAACACGAGCCGGTAAATTGACAATGACAGGAGCCTGCAAAGCTGTCTCGAAAATGATGTCTGCCTCAAAGTTTTCTTCATCTTCCGCCAAAGTAATAATCTTAGCGGACTCTGGATAGCGCTGCTGCACGTTGGGATTGCCAGCATCACCATCGATTAGGGTATAAAGAAAGTCATACTTGTTGTTGTACTCTACGAGAAGGCAACTCCACATAGACTTACCAACACCACCAATTTCTCCATCAACTAAATGAATCGTATTAGTCATAAAAAATCTCCACAATGTTGCTCGTAAATAGCAATCTTGGACAAGGTATAGCAACTGCTTTCGTCGGTTAGGACTTTTTGATTTCCACCAAACCGTTCGGACTTCGGTGAGGTTCGGTGATGCTCAGTCGAGCCGCGAAGCCCGCTTATTTTATTCCCTTCTTTCCCTAGTCCCTAGCCCCTAACTAAAGGTAGGCCCTAACATGGCTGGATCGAATCCTGCTAGATTTACTGTGTCACCCTCGCTGGGGTCAAATTCTGAGTCTGTCACCTGTTCTAGTTCTAAAGCCGAACTGATAGCTTGTGGCGCTCTTGAAGATTGACGAGATGGTTTAGAGGGAAATGACTCGCTTGCTGTAGTTAAACCTGTACTTGGTACAAAACTGGGAAGGTAGCCCGGGAGGTGAGCGCACCCGCGAGAAACGAGTAAGGCTCCAAGTTGCGAACCTTCGAGTTCGAGGCGAGTGCGAATGTAATCAACTTGATTGAGCAAAGAATTGATGCAATCCCAGCCTAGTATCCGCACTTCTTCTTCTGAACCTGCACTTTGCGCCTGATACGCCAAAGCTTTCCAAAATGCCTCGAATGCCTCAAATGCTGCTCGCTTTGAGTCGTACACGGGATGGTGCAGGAGATAATTGAGTAAAATGCCGTCGGGGGAGTCAGCGTAGGGTTGACACCGCAGGTAATAGTTCGTTCGCTCTTTAGCCATGTCTCTCCTCCTCTACTGCTGTGCTAGACTGTCCCACGATAGGCGATCGCACTGATGTTACTTCTCCCCAATTACGCTCCTTGAACTTTGGCGATCGATAGGGGCCTGCTACTGCCGAAACTTCGGCTTCTCTTACGCTCTGAACACTTAAAAGCGGTAGGCTAGAGTGCTCATTTTCTGTTACAGGAGTAGGTAAGGTTTGTCCGAATGCGCGATCGCTAGAACAGTCGGTATCAGCAACCTCTAAGTAATCATTGTCTTGCTTGTTTTCCGATTGAACGCTGTTAGTGGCATCCAATGCTAAATTCACTTTGTGATTCCCAGAGTCGGAAGTTGTAGCGAATAGAGAACTGAAATAGCTCCATAGCCCCCATAAGTCCGCTAACCGATATCCCAAGCCTTGAGGGTCTAGGTTGGGTGGTACTGTAATCCCGGCGTGCCAAGAGTAGGCAACGCGGGCATATGCTCTCAATTCCGGCTCCAGATAACCGCAAGTACCGCCACAGAACACAATTTCATCTAGATCGGGTGGCAGCACTTCATCTAGCCAACTGGTGAGGATTCGAGCGTAGTCTCTTCTTGCCAGTTTCACTGCTTCAACCAAACGGTCAACTTCAGTGTCCCGCGCTCCTGCGTCATGGTTGCGAGCAATGCGGTAGAAGGGAGGGCGGTTAAAGCGATCGCCTGATGTAGCTATGGCTGTTGCTAAACGAGATAAATCGTAGCCAGAGGTGCGCTCTTGGACTAGCTCGCAGCACCGCACCATGCCTAAATCGGAGGTTTTGCCTTTGCCTACGGCTCCCCGTGCTGAAACGATGACGGAGGCATTGCGAAAACCTACCATTACGAAAGCTGTTACTTGGTGCTTGAAAGCTGCTCCCAGTTTGCTGTTGTAAGCAATACAAATACCGCCTCCTTCTTGAAGCGCCTGGGTTTTGTCTAGCGTTACTTGCATCGTACCGGAAGGCGTTTCAAAGGCGTTAGCAGCTTGTCTGAGCAGTGTAAAAAACTGTTGGGAGTCGTTGAACTCGCCTGGAGGTAAGAAGACGGAGAGCGCTGCGCTGAATTGATTGCCTAAATCTAGTTTGCAAGAGGCTACCCACAAAGCTGCTAGTGCTTTGTACAAGGCTGTACTGTACTTGAGTCCGGCTAAGCCGATGTGAGCGTTGAATTGGGAAGCTGCTAGGTAGCCTACAGCGCGGCATTCATCCCCGATGGCAACCCAGGCAATATTTTCGGGGGCTGCCGAGGCTAAATTAGGTTTCGTGAAGGCATTGGCTGTGTCTTGGCTGATAGTGCCGACTTGGGATTCCATTACTAATGAATGAGCCAGCATCTCTGAACCCTTACGGTAAAAGGCGCGAGTTGATAAACCGCCAAAATCTATGCTCAGGATGACATTCGGATTTGATATTTTCTTGACTCTTGGCATTATATTCGGTGCTCCGAAGTGTGCTTTACACGCCATCTTAGGGACTATGCTTTTTATTTGACATCACCACAATCAGTGGTTTTTATTAGCCCGTTTGGAGCGATCCTTTTGGACGGTTAGCCAATTTTTGATTTGAGATTGAGCAGCACAAAAGTTGAGGTAGCGCAACTCAACCATTCTTAGCCCGCTTTTTGACAATTTTTTCAACTTTCAGCCTCGTCAAATTAAGGAAGGTATTTATTACCTTCAAGTAAATTTAATTCAATCGTAAAAATACTCCGGACAGTTAACGAGTAAGGATTCAGGTCTAAATTTGAGGAATTAAAGATGGTTCTTGCATATCTGGATTAACCATCGCTTTTATAGAACCCATTTGATATCTTTTAAGCTGCAAGCCTTTTAACCATCAGCCTAATAAAACAAACATTAACCTTGGCTGTTGCATTATCTAAAGTTCTCTCAAAGTTTTTGATGAGTATTTTGCACCTTTCCATCCAAGCATTTGACCGTTCAATTATCCATCTGGCTCTCACCGGAACAAATCCCGACTTCCCCTGTGCTTCTTTTTCTACTTTCGAGGGTTTTTTTGAAAGTTCAAACTTGATTTTAGTCATAATTTTTGGATAAATCTTCTGCAACTCAATTGTCAGATGTTCGGGGTGATATCCGTTGTCTAGCAAGATGGTGATTTTGGGGATATTAACTGGTTTAGATTTGAAATAATCGATGTTTTTGCTTAACATTTCAATTAAACCTGCATCATCTGATAAGCTAGCTTTCGTGCAGTGAGTAAAAAAGGGAAAACCAAGCGTGTCAACAGCTAGATGCCTTTTAATACCATTGGTGGATTTATAAAAACAATACCCTTTTGATGCAATACTGGCATTACAGGTATTTTTCACGGCTTGTGAGTCAATCATGATTAACGTAGTCCACTTCGGTTTTTTTTGACTTGTTCGCGTACTTGAGAATGTAAGGCTTTCATCAATTCTTCGATCGCTCCTTCTGACCGCCACTGTTTGTAATACCAATATACAGTTGAGTAGGGTGGTAAATCTTTTGGTAAATCTTCCCAATTGCCACCATTTTTGAGTTGATAGAATATGCCATCCAGGATTTCTCTTTTTGTCCAGTTGGGTGGTCGAGTTTGCTTTTTAATCGGTAATATTTGATGTAGTAGAGGTTCTAAGATAAACCATTCGGAGTCCGTTAGGTTACTAGAATACGGCATGACGGCTTTAGGCTTTAGGGTGTTTTGATGGTAATTTTAGCTCAAAACTTGATGGGGGACAACCAACTTGAAAATCTGTCCAGGCGATCGCCCACAACCGAATGACTTCAAAAAAGAGCTTTTGGCGCCGATCGACTGCTGTGAGCCGATCGACTGTTGTGAGCCGATCGACTGTTGTGAACCCGATCGCCTGTTGTGAACGGATCGACTGTTGTGAGCGATCGCTAAATAGATCTCAAATGGGTTCTATATATAGCAGGTCTAAATGAGTTGTGCAAAAGCATCGTATTTTTTAAATTAGGGTTATAGCCCAATACGGTTCAGTTAACAAAAAATTTCAACTTTTGTAATGCTGAAATACTCATTCTTACATTCAATTATTGAAAATCATGCCAATTACCAACTTTAACTGAACCGTATTGTGCTATAAATGCTACTACTTTTGAGCTTGCCTCTGCTACAATTCCTTGAATTAGGAGTGCAGAGTTTGCTGTTAAATTGTTAAAAAAGTCTTAAGCGTACCGGGACAGAAAAAAACCTCAAAGTTAACTTTTTGGGACTAAGTTTTCATGATTTTTTTTGCATAATTTTGCATAAATTTGAGTTTTTTTGAGTAAAACTATGCAAGCTCAGCTTGAATTGTTAACCCGATTTGGGGCCGTGTTAGCTACAAAAAACTCAAAAATGTGCAAATTTATGCAAAATTATGCAAGCTGGGAAACTAAGGAAAAAGCAGAGATGAGCGATAGCAAGCAATGTTTTTGTGATCACAAATCTGACTTTTACGTGCAGAAAGAGAAATAATGCACCCTCCTTTTACGGAAGCCTAACCGTAAGGTCGGGTTTAATACTTTTTTAAGCTTTAATGACAGAGGAAAGTTGCAGCCAAGTTTCTGAAGTTTGTGTAGCGATCGCAAATCGCTCGCTCCTACAACCGCTTTCTCAGCACAAGCGATCGCTGTACTCCCGAAATAGCTCACGCCCTTCAACGAGCGCCGAACATTAAATTTAAGTCGAGGACTGCCAACAACGCATTCTGCTGAACCGCTAAAAAGCAAGCTGATTGCCTCACCGTCGGAGGTTTATGTCTGGCCTGACCCTCAAGGTGTTGTCAGAGGGCAGGCGATCGCGCGCGCCTCTGTACCGTTCAGTCCCCCAAGCTGCTAAAAACGATCCAGAACTTTACGCCAAGCTGGAGCCTGATTGACGCACTGAGAGTAGGTCGAGTGCGGGAACAGCGTTTGGCGGTTAGCGAACTAGAAAACAGGCTTGTCACCATTAGAACCCGTAGATATTGATGTGATATTTGGTACCGATTCCCATTCAATACGATCGCGCTTGGACAATAAGTGGAGTCACGATCGCTTCTACAGGCGCATAGACGAAATAAACCCATCCGACTCCATTGCTTTGAACTCAGCCGGAATGCTCTCGCAACTGTCAACATTCAAAACAAACTGTATTTGCTTGAATTTGGGAGTGCAGAGTTTGCTGTTAAATTGTTAAATAAGTCTTAAGTGTACCGGAACAGAAAAAAACCTCAAAATTAACTTTTTGGGACTAAGTTTTCATGATTTTTTTTGCATTATTTTGCATAAATTTGAGTTTTTTTGAGTTTTTGTGAGTAAAACTATGCAAGCTCAGCTTGAATTATTAGCTGAAGTCGAGACAGTATTTGCAACTAAAAACTCAAAAATGTGCAAATTTATGCAAATTTATGCAAATTTATGCAAGGTAGGAAGCTGGGGGAAAAGCAGAGAAAGATGGTAGCAAGCAATGGAATTGTGATCACAAATGTCACCTTCATGGCACATCAATCTGACTCCCTCCGTTGGAAACAGAAGGTAGCAAAGGCAATGTTCAGCGATATATTTATACCGCAAAAGGAATCAACCGCTTGCTGATTGCTGTGCAGCGTTTTTCTGAAATCTCAATTTGGATGCGATCGCACGCAATCACCACAGCTACCCAAAGGCGGTAACTGCGGCCAACCTGTCATCGCACACAAAACTTTACGTCTCGTCCTCGGACAGCTCGTATCCTCGGCTTTACCCCATGTTCAGGATTTTACTCAGACTCACCTGGCAGAGTTGTTGCGATAATCGTGTCACTATACTCAGCAGCGATCGCATTAGCATTTTTTAGGTACAAAAGCCTTACTTCCATCGAGCTCGTCATATAGCATAGTTAGCAGTCGGGCGATTACGCTGAAAATATACGGATTTTTTCGATAATGTCCTGTGACAGGGATATCATGCAGAAAAAGTCTTGATAATGTCCGCCATTGGGTAAATATCTCGAAAAAATCTCGATAATAGACCGATTTAGGCATTACCTTGAAAAATATTCCGTACAATAAGTTGTTATGCGACAACATCACATACCTAGATCCATTCTCAGGCACTTTGCAGATGCAGAGGACAAAGTTTGGATGCAACGACGCGGTGGATCACCTGTACGGACTAAGGTGGAAAATGCCGCTGTCAAAAAGAATCAATATAAAACGCTTCACGATAAACGACCTGAATGTTATGAAAAGCTATTGACCAGTTTAGAAAACTGGCTCAAACCTGCTTTGGAAGAAGTCATCTCTGAAGAACTACTTCCGAGTGAATCTGAGCGACAAAAAGAGTTAAGACTTTTTACGTCATTACAATATGCACGCTCTCCAGCTACAAGGGAATTTATGAGCAGTGTTGTTTTACCTCACATTGCTAAAGAATCACCTATGAATATGGAAATACAAGCGCAAATGAAGCTTGCTCCAGAATATGATTTGCCAATGTTTATGGATCTTTACCAAACAGTTTTTAAGGAGCTTGAACAGCTCCCCCTTTTTCTAATTCGTAGTGAAGATGATGGTTTTATCTGTCCTGATGATCCCGTTTTTTTGCAAAGCGATAGTCAAGGAAGAATCATACTAGGACTATTTCCAATAAGTTCTCGGCTGCTTCTACAGTTGGGAGGCTCTAATCGCGACCAAACTTGTGAACCTATTTCTGCAAATGCAGAAGCTATTATTAAATGGAACCAAGACTCAATTTATGACTCTATAGCTGTATATGGTCGATCAAAAGAAGCAGTTGATATGGCAGCTAAAGGTTGGCTAATCCAGAGAGATATATAGTGATTAGTAAGATATTTAAGATATAGAGAAACAGGGAAAAATATCGCAAAGTTTAATTGCCTAATAGTTCTTTGTGAAAGTTTAAAAATTATAGCTGCTTCGGCAAGAGTTAACAATTCCATAATCTCCCTCAACAAAACGATAAGCGCCGTGTTGTGAACTGATTTAGAATCCATTAAGATTTGTTCAAAAGCCAATGCAGCAGCAACGGCTGAGAGTTTTCAGCCAAGGAAGTTCTGAGCTTCAGCTAGGGGTTGGGGTTGATCACCGAGTATCCTCTGCCAGCTCCCATGCGGCGGGCCGCTGAGGCTTTATTTTACCTCTGCTTTGTGGGCGCTCGCTCTCACGAACCCAGCACCTTCAGATTTTTTAAAAAAACCCAAACGTTTTCCCCATTTGGTAGCCGACAACGAAAACCCTCAACGTGATCGATCTCTACGACGGTCAAAAGCTTGCCTTTACATTTTTGCATCAAATCGGAATCCCAACCTTCATAAACAACTTTTGCACCTACGTATTTTTGGCTTTCACCAGGAGAACTTAGTAAATTTTTGAAAACTTGATATTGATCCTCTCCTAATGCACACCAGATGTTGAGTGTATCAATACCCTGCTTTTCAAGTTTGTTCAACTGGCGTTGAACCCAGCCAGCATCTTCTGGGATGTTACTGGCGATCGCATCCTCAATCGATTCGATTGCGTCGATTTCCGCATCGGTTAAATTAGAAATTTTATATTTGCGTTTTTTCATGGTTATGTGTAGCGAACTGCAAAAAGCAGAGGTCAAAACTGCAAAAAGGGGATTTTTGAAACCACATTAACTGCCACTCATCGGGAGTCTCAAAACCACATTCAGTGCAGAAGAAACCACATTACGGGTCTTGGCAACTTTTGGTGATCGGAACCAATCGCGAATGGCGATCGCAGTTTTTCAAACTGCTTCTAGGGAGAGAAAAACCCTTTACATCTTGATTAAAAATCGGCGACTTAATAAATCAATACTAGCGCGACCATACATTTGTCGTTTCAGCATTTTTAATCGATTAATATGTCCTTAAACCGGGCCATTACTTACAGATAAAGTCACACCCGCTTTAACATAATCATAGTTTTTGAATGTCTTCAAATAGTTTTTTTGTATCATAACACTTTTGATTCCATTGTTCAAGGAGATAATCTTTATAGGGATCTAGCTTGCTACGTCGTCGATCGCTACGACCGTTGCGTTCTTGAAATGTTGAATGCCGCAAGTACCGGAACACGGTAGTGCAACCAATACCTAATTTTTTGGCAATTGCTTTTCCTGACAAAGCTTGACGACGTAACTCCCACACTTGTTGATGAATAATAACTCTTCTTTCTCGACGTTGAATCGCTTTTGATACTTCTTTTTTGGTCTGATTTGATGCCGGAGGTAAAGGGACGATTTCAGTTTGATTAGCATCACTGGCTGGGGAACCAGTGTGTAGTTTTTCCACCTCTTTAAGGGTTTTTAGCTGGCTGCCAAATACTTGCGCGAGTGCTTCTGCGAGGTTTTGTAAAATATGAAAACGGTCAGCAACTTGAATGGCATTGGGGGCTCCTTGCAGAACACCTTTTTCATAAGTTCGGGAGCGATCGCGTGAGACTATTTCTACACCGGGATGTTCTTTTAACCAATCGGCTAGGGTTTCGGCTTCACGGTCTTTGAGAATGGCTATGGGTTGACTTTTTTCAAGGTCAACTAATATAGAGCCATAGGTGTGGCGTTTACGAAAAGCAAAGTCATCAACTCCCAGAATTCGAGGGGTTTGAATTGGTGCTAGCGGAATTCTACGCACTAAGTTTAATAGAGTATTGCGACTTAGTTTGAAGCCGAAATATTGGCTTAATCTAACTCCGGCATTCCCAGCTAAAGATAAACCAATAGCTGTTAAATGTTGAGTTAATCGTTGCGTTTTTCTTGCCCATGTTGCTGCTACATCTGTAATTCTTTCCGCAAATATGCGGCGCAGACATCGGGGATTGATACAGAAAAACTTTCGGACATTTAACTGTAAAGTGACTCGAAAATTAGCCCAAGATAAATCACTTAATTTTCGTTTATATTGGCTGTGAATGCGATGACTTACTGCTAAACAAACCGGACATCTGACTGGATTTTGGACAGAAGTGACATTGACTGCGATCTGAGTTGCTGTTTTGTCCAACTCCCAGCTATTTAATTGTAAAATTTCGGGGCTGGGTAGTAAACTGGGAATAATTTCTGCCAATGTAATATTCATTTAGAGTGCTTAATAACACTCAATTATAAGAGGGTTTAAGAATTATTTGGTGAGTACATTTCAATACTACATGAGTGACTGTGTGGCATTGACGATCGCTTGCAGTTGGCTCACGCTACTCTGACATATCTACATGGGTCACAAAGATTACGGAGGTAAGGCGCACAGACAAGGAGTATTGCGATCGCTACTCTTGAAATGACAAGGATGGACTTCGTTCAATAGCCGGACATCTCAGCCGGGACAATATGAGTTTGATGCGATCGCTCTTCGCCATTGGTTCCGATCACCAAAAGTTGCCAAGACCCTTAATCCTGGCTGAAGTGGATGATTGCAGTCTCGGTTGCAGTTAATCCTGGCTCTGTTACAATTAATCCTGGCTGAAACACAATTATAGTTGCAGTTAATCCTGGCTGAGTTTTCTGGGAATTCTAAGAAAAGCTCCTCCCAGGGCTGTATTTCTTCACCACTCAACAAGGCTGACCAAATGACTTCCAATCCGCTCAAGCCAAATGTCCAATATCTGCAAACAGACGTTATCGAGTTACTGGGGCAAATCAGCACCCTGATGTATCGCGCCAGTACAGCCCTTAGCTCAGATCGGGATAGTAAAAAATATGCAGCCTTCAAAAAGGAAGTGGATGATGCTAACCGGAATGTGGACAAACTGGAATTGAGGATGGCCATTGTCGCGCCGATGAAGGCTGGCAAATCTACGATTGTCAATGCCATTGTCGGTCAGGATATCCTGCCCAGCCGTAACGCTGCAATGACAACACTTCCTACTGAGATTGTCTTTAATGCAGAGTTACTAGAGCCAGCTTTGAGGCTAAGTCCTGAAATTTTAACCGTATTCCAAGAAACACTTCTCACTATCCAGTGCCAAATTCGGGAACTAGGTACTGAGGGAATTGGGAAAAAGATGGAGCAATACCCTCATTTAAACGAGTTATCAGAGCAAATTCGGGATGGAAGGTGGGGCTTATTAACCAGTCCAAAGACTTCTGGGCGCGAGCAGATTGTCAAAGCTCTGACAGGTTTAAACGATATTATCCGTCTGTGTAGTTTAATAGCTCCATTAAGCGATCCTTTAGCACAACTTACGGATGTACCTTGCATTGAGACTCCCTTCCGGCGATCTCAAGAAGCTGAGAAATCAGAAAAGCTGGGAAACCTCGCGATTGTCGATACACCGGGGCCAAATGAAGCAGGAGAAAACCTCAAACTAGCAGCGGTAGTAGAAGAGCAACTTCGCAAAAGCTCAATTGTTTTAATTGTCCTTGATTTCACGCAGCTAAAAACGGAAGCAGCAGAAAAAGTGAAGAAGGACGTTCAAAAGGTAATTGATTTACGAGGTAAAGAAAACCTTTACGTCTTAATTAATAAGGTTGACCAACGCCGAGAAGGAGACATGACCCCGGAACAGGTGAGGCAGTTTGTGGCAGCTGAATTCGGCATTGGAGATCCTAGCGATGACGAGCGGGTGTTTGAAATAGCTGGTAGGAGAGCGTTTGTCGCGGCTAACTTCATGCAGGAACTAGAGCTAAATCCAACTGTACCACCTAAACAGATGCAAACAGGACGCGCTTTGGCTCAAGAAGTTTTCGGTATTGATTGGGAAGATGACCTGGAAGACGCAACGATAGAAGAATTACAGAAAAAAGCTCAAAGACTATGGAAAAAATCAGGCTTTGACCTGTTTTTAGAAAAAGCAATAAAGGCACTGATAGAACGAGCGGCTCCTCAATGTATGAGTTCTGCTCTCAAACTCAGTCGTAGCCGACTTGTAGAACTACGGGATGATGTAGAACTCCGCAGTCGTGCCATTGCCCAAGATGCAGAGAAACTACAACGTGAAGTTGGCTCATTAGAAACAGATTTGAAAAGTCTTGAAGCTTGTCGTACACGCTTGCAGGAAGTAGACATAATTAAGACACAACTCAATCGAAATCTCCAAAAAATTCTTCAAGACCTCAAAAAAGCCGCTAAAGTTAGCCTTGAAGACTATTGTGTAAAAGAGGAATATCAACGGTCTGACTGGCTCAAGCAAAAAGATATAGAAGCAAGAAATTGGTTGCTGACTCCACTAGCTGACTTTGAGTTTTTCCCTAAATGGGTTTCTAAACGAATGAAGTCAGCGTTTGAGTTTAAACCTTCTGGATTGTTTGAATTTAAGACTCAAGCAGAAGCAGAAGAATTTGCTAATCAAGCAATTACATACGCTAAGCAAAGGGCTGACAGCTTGCTATCGGGAGTTCGTCAAGAAACAGCCAAAGAAATTGAACTAGCACGCACGGGTTTGTCCAACTTTTTAGAAAAAGAGACAAAGCCCATAATTGAAAGAGCGAGAACTCGTCTAAATGAAGCTTTTAATGTAAATCTTTCGTTACCACAACCTGCTTTAAAAGCTGACGAATTACAGTTGGTTAAACCTCGTGTCAATACTAAAACTCGTTATGTGGATCAGGGATATGAGGAAAAAACAGTAAAAAAACGTGATTTGTGGCATTGGCTTTGGATTGTTCCTTATGAAGAGAAAGTAAAAGTAAAGCGGGCTGACAAACAAGAGAGTTATTACAGTATTTCTTTGGATGAGTTAATTAAGGATGTAAACCAATCCATTGAAACCGGTATTAATAGTATAAGCCAGGGAATAAATAAATACCTTGACGAAGATTTCCAAGAACGAGTTAGTGAATTTTTTAAAGCTCTGGAAGACTATTTAGGTAACTACCGAAATAGTTTAAAACAAGCACAAAATGACCAACGGCTTTCTCTTGAAGAAAAAGAGAAATTGGTGGGCGAACTTAGTTCTTTAGTGCCAGAAGCTACCAGATATGTTGAAAAGGCAGACAACTATCTGAAATACACTATGGAATTGATGGAAAAGACAAAATGAAAGAAAACCCGGTAGATTCTGAGGCGCTGAAATTTCATCTTTGCTCTCTACAGAGAAACGTTATCGAGTTGCTGGGTAAAATCAGCGACCTGATGTATCAGACCAGTGTAGCAGTTGGCTCTGATGAAGCTAGCCAGAAGTATATAAAATTTCAGCAGGAAATTGTTCAAGCTAGCCGTAATGTACAAGACCTAAAACTGAAACTGGCGATTGTCGCACCGATGAAGGCTGGTAAATCCACCATTATTAACGCCATTATCGGTCAGCCTTTACTGCCAAGTCGCAATGCGGCAATGACAATGCTTCCCACTGAGATTTTATTGAATGCCAAACTAAAAGAGCCAGTTTTAATCCTAAGCAGCCAATTTCTCTCAACATTTGAGCAGACGTGGTTGGCGTTGAGGCATTCCATTACTGAATCCGGTATTGAACCAATACTCGAACAAACTAATCAATATCCGCATCTGGCAAAGTTAATACAAACAATATTTTTTCAGGAAAATTTTGCCCTGCTTGCCAAAGCTTCAGGGTGTAAAGCTGTCAACCAAACACTGACTCACCTGAA
Source organism: Microcoleus sp. T2B6 (assembly GCF_036700475.1). NCBI lineage: Bacteria > Bacillati > Cyanobacteriota > Cyanophyceae > Oscillatoriales > Microcoleaceae > Microcoleus > Microcoleus sp. T2B6. Next base: position 51,163 of record NZ_JAUBOZ010000045.1, read on the forward strand.
CGATATTAGCCGATTGTGCCACCTAATTACACCACAAATAGAGCCTTTGGAATCTCTCACTGATTTCCCGCGCTTGCACACACCTTTTTGGCGAACTTCTCAGAAAATTGTCCAACCGGAACAGCTTGGAAATTTAGTAATTGTCGATACGCCAGGGCCAAATGAGGCGGGGACACATCGGCTAGCGGCTGTTGTAGAACAACAACTACAAAAAAGTTCAATGGTATTGATTGTTCTGGACTTCACCCAACTCAAAACGCAAGCAGCCGAACAAATAAAAGAAGAGGTACAGAAAGCAATCGAGTTAAGGGGTAAGGAAAACCTGTATGTTTTAATCAATAAAGTTGACCAACGCCGAGAAGGAGATATGACTCCAGAACAAGTGCGGCGGTTTGTGGCATCTGAATTAGGCATCGGTGATGCAGATGATACCGAACGGGTATTTGAAATATCTGCAAGATTTGCATTCGCGGCGGCTAACTTTTTTATGGAGTTGCAGCAGCATCCGCGTATAGCAGTGACCAAATTACAAACAGCACGTCCTTTAGCTCAAGAAGTATTCGGGGTAGATTGGGAAGAAGACCTAGAAGATGCAACGGTAGAAGAGTTACAGCAAAAAGCTCAAAAGCTTTGGAAAAAATCAAGCTTCGCTCCTTTCTTAGAAACAGCAATTGATGCTCTGATTGAACGCGCTGCCCCCCGGTGCATGAAATCAGCACTAAATATTAGTAATAGTCGCCTTTTACAACTTTGTAATGAAGCTCGATCTCTGCCTAGCTCTGTGACCAAACCTGCTAAACGTTTTAGGTCGGAAGCTAGAAGTATAGCTGAGGATTTGATTTTAATTGACCTATGGCGTAAAAGTTTGATTGAGTTGGAGGAAATTAAACCTTTACTCCACGAACAAATTCGGGAAGACTTGGAAATTATCAAGAATAAAACTTTGGTAAATTTGGAAAAATATTTCTTCTATGAAGAGTACCAGCGAGCTAGCGTTATCACAAGATATGCTACATCTTTTTTTGTGAAATTGAATAACTTAGAACGCTTTCCCCAAGCTCATATCGTACAGCGTTTTGGCCGTTGGCTACTATCTAGATTACAGTTTGCTCCCACAGGAGTAGTCTATTTAAAAACTCCTGAAGAGGCAGAAAAATTTTATGATTATGCTTTGAACTATACCAAGGAAAAATTAGATAATTTAATAGAAGTAAGCTCCCAAGATATCAGTATAAAGTTAGAGCAGAAGCGGCAAGAGTTACAAAATAGGTTAGAAGAGGAAATTTCTAAGTTTAGCAAAAAAGTAAGAGACTACTTTCAAAATAACTTTTCTTCAAATAGCAGTTCACCAAATATTTTTATTAAACCAGATGGAATAAAAATTTGGGGAAGTCAATTCAGGACTGAAATCGAGTCAGTAGAGAAATATCAAAAGAAACAAGTAAAAGCGTGGGGTAGATTGAGCTTAATTAAAATGAATCGAACAACGGCGGTTAAATATGCTGTTTCTTTATCAGAACTGAGCGAACAGGTTAACCAATTAATTGAGCAAAGAGGTGAAAGACTAAAGCAGCGGGCTAATGAGTATTTAGAGCAAGAATTTAAAATAGATATGGAAAATCTATTTAAAGAATTAATCCAACTATAGGTACTCCATTAAACAGCACAAGTTAACTGATATCGAACCAATGTCTAATACTTTTTATTCTGAACAATTTGGTTTACAGAAACCCCCCACTGGTTCTCCAAGCCCGTCTACACGCCATCTGGAAGAACTTCAGCACCGAATCCCTGTTGTTGGTGACAAAGCCCTAATTGACCTGGTTAATGGTATTCAAGTCAGTAAAGACATCATCCGCTATCGCAAGAATCGAGGTTTTTTTGGTCGATTGATGGACACATTGGATGGAAGCGATCGCCAACGCCAAATCCTCCTCGATGGCAACCTCATTGCAGGTCAAGAAGCCCTACATCAGTGGGTACTAGAACTGAGTGATTCCCTTCGCATTAGTCAAGTTGCCTTGGAAGTTACCCAGCAATCTTTACTAGAAGCGCGGGATGCCATTCGCCAACAAAAGCGAAGCTTACAAGAACAAAAACAAGCCCTGCTAGCACTCAGCAAACAGTTCGAGCGACTCGCTCAACAAGTTGGTACAAGACTCAACCAATTAGAAGCGCGAGTGCGTTCGTTAGAGGTGCGGGTTGCTGCTAATGAGGATTTAGACAGAATTGTAACAGCTTGGGCAGCAGAACAAACCTATACTAAGCTACCTTGGCCTGTGCAAGTTGTCTTGTTAGCGCGGGAAGTCTTTAGCAGTTCGGTCGCGATCTATGAATTAGAAACTGGCGATACAACCCGGTTTCGTCCGTTACTCGTGAATAAAATACTGTCTACCAGCTTCCAGATGCCTAAAAGTTTTTTTGGGCTGGCTGACTTGTTAGATAGCTCTTGGGGTGAAATGGGAGAGAGCGATCTCGTTCTTACAGCAGCCTTACTAGAAATTCGCTCGGTTCCAAAACATCGGCTCCTGAATACACCCCTTCTGTTTACCATCGGTACAACCCTGGAACTGGCAACCCTTCCAGAAGAAGCTAGACCTGCAAAACCCGGACAGTGCGCTCTGGCACTCTGTCGCACCCAAATTGATTCCATCTCTCGCACCACTGACGCACGGGAATTCGTCACTGCTGTGGTTGAAGAAACTGCCAATGATTGTTTAGCTATGACAGCCAGGAGTTGAAAGAACATGAAATCAGCTACTCCCGACTTTGGACTTGTACTTACTGGTGGCGGTGCTAAAGGAGCCTACCATGCGGGCGCTCTTAAGTATCTTGCCGAACTCGGAATAGAACCCCAAATCATTGCCGGAACAAGTATTGGCGCTCTTAACGGTGCTGTTTTGTCATCTCACGGGTCATTCCAACAGGGTGTTCGTCGTTTGAACGAACTATGGGAACAGTTGGGGACTGCCCCAATCCTTCGCCCGAATACTGGTGCCTTGCTCCATACCATAAGCTACGCAGCCCAAACTTTTGTCCCAACCCTGCGGGGGTGGATGCTTGATTTCCTGGTGTCGGAAGGGATAGTAAAAGACCGTACCGCCATTTTTGACCCAGAGCCAATTGAGCAGCTATTATACGAAGTCGTAAAGCCAGCCCAATTGCAACGGGGCATCGAGTTATGGGTGACAGTCTTTCCTTCTCTGAAAATTCCAGGTTTAGGATACGACTGGTTGATTGATTTCGTCCGCGCTCGTACTGGCACGGATGCCCACTGGCTCTGCGTACAGGATTTGACTGATGAAGAGGCCATCTACAATTTACTTCTTGCCAGTGCTGCCCTTCCTCTGGCATTTCCCAGCCGCGAAGTCAATGGTAAGGCTTATGTGGACGGGGGTTTGGCTGATAATGTCCCGCTAAGAGCGTTGGCAGCGCGGGGCATAACGAGTGCGATCGTCATTCACCTGCAAAACGGGTCGGTATGGAATCGCTACGACTTCCCAGACCAGACCATTATTGAAATTAGGCCAGAACAGCGAATTAACAAGTCTGATACACCGCTCATCGGCTTGGTTGATAGTTGGTTGGACTTTAGCGCCGAACGCATCGCAGAACTCAAACAGCGAGGCTATGAAGATGCTAAGCGTTGCCTTACGCCTATTATCCAAACCTTTAAAGCTGTTAATGACCAGCGTCAGAGTCACAACTCACTGGTTAATTCGACGTGGCGGCTTCTGAATGAGCCACTGCTTTAGAATTGAACTTTGGACAAAACCATCAGGCTAACGGGGGTAAATGAGCAGTCGATACTGTTGGCAAAAGCAATCTTTTATGTAATTAATCGTGCTACAATGACAAGAAATCTTGGCTTTGGGGGTTAGTAATACTCTACGTTAAGATGCCTTGTATTACTTTCGCCAACAGTATCTTCGCTATTTCTGGACCTGCTAGTGGCGATCGCCTTGCTGCTATTTCACCCAGGCGACAATATAGAACCCATTTGACATCTTTTCTTAAAAAATAAGGCGGATAAACAAGCCGTCTCACATAACTCAATAGCCACTTATTAAATAATCTGCTTACAGGTTAATTGTAGGAGACCGCAATCATAATCGCTCAAGACCGCAATCAGGATTTTTCCGAGACCACATTAAATGAAACTGAATCAAAACTTCAGACCAAATTAAGGCTGAAACACAATTATAGTTGCAGTTAATCCTGGCTGAGAAATGTTTTGATTGCAGGTTTGAGCGTTTATGATTGCAGGTCGCTACAACTACTGGTTGTGGTGTCTAGGTTTTCTTGTAGGCTACAAAAGCTAATTGATTTGGTTGCTAGTTCTACTCATGTAGGCAAATCATTAATGAGGCTCTCACATAGACTGATTGCCGATAGGCAATAAGCACTGGCGATACCGACTGTCACTTTGTCACGGGCGGTTGTATGTTGTCCAAAATCAGCTACTTCACGGATATGGTTAACCAAGAGATAGGTGGGCTTAGTGACGTATTTGGAGATTGGATTAAGTTCCTGTCGTGAACCAGTTATTAACTGTAAGATAATGCATTGTGCCCAGGGGCTTGCAGGAAGTTTGCCTCCATCACTAGGAAAGTTAATTGCTTTAGATTGCCATTCAGTAATCCAGCAGTTAGGCAAACTTCGATTAGGTGGTAACTCATGGAACCAGATAATATCTAGAGCGCGATTTACGACACGACGCATCCAATTTGTAGCGTCTACTGGATTTGGGGATATGTCTCGAATTGCTTTTCTAATTAACTCAAACAGATGTGGATCGCAGCCTTGAATTTGGCTGAGCCGTAATTCTAAAACTTCTTGAATGTTTGTCTCAAAATCCTTGTTGGTTTGAAATAAACGGCGTAGCTCTTTGACGCTTGGTGCTCGCAATTCAGCATATTTTTGCATGAGGCGGCAGCTTGATTTAAGTTTATTGCTGGAAAACTGAAGGAAACCACGTTGTTGCAATGCAGTCTTTCGTTCGTGAGGTAGCGTATTTGCGTCTATATCTTCTATAGCTGCTCTAGCTAAATCCTCCCTCATCTCATCCGTACAGTCATCCCATAAATCCTCTAAAAGTTGACGATGGCTAGCAATCATTACCTCACAAACTGTATCAATGTCACTTTTAGTGAGGTTAGTTCCATCTTCAAACTTTTCAGCTAATTCTCTAAGAAGAGCGACCGCAAGAATTGGAATTCCACCAGTCCAATTGCTGACTTCTTTACGGGCAGAATTATCAAGCAAAATATTTCTGACATTCAAAGGCAGCAGAAAGCCATCCCAATCTGAGTCCTCTAATTTTCCCACTAGCAGGGGCATTGGATTAAAAATTTCCCAGAAGTCTGAGACGCGGGAATCTGTTGGCATGAGATCGCGCAGGTTACGCAGATGCAGACGACTACCAGTGACTAGACGCAGACTGCTATGTTGAGCTAAGTTCCTTAGCTGATCCCATAAATTTCTGGTAATTCCTGCCTCTTTAAGAACATGATCAAAGCCATCAAGGATTACAAGTAAGCGATCGCCCTTACTATCCAAATCCTCAAAGACCAAATCTAAAAGCTCGTATATACTGCTGTTCTCATCTGGCTCTAAGTAAGCAGCTAAATCTGAGCTGATTTCGGATAACGTCGTCTTTAACTCTCTAGCAAGGCGTTGTTTGAAATCCTCGTCGGTACTTGGGGGAGAATGTCTTAAGTCAAGATAGACAGCCGCGATATAGGATTCATTACCTTGACGGTATCTCTGTGCCAGATGATGAAGTAAAACACTTTTTCCATATCGTGCAGGACCAACGACACAGACATGATCAGGTGTAGGTTTTAGGAGTTGGCGTTCCAGATTCTTCAGTAAATTTTCACGTCCCAAAAAAGAAGGAACATTTACTCCCAGTACTTGATATGAAATAATCATACTTCCTCCTCCGCCTCTTTCACGGCTTTACGCTGTAGATCAGCAAAATCAACATTTCTCCGAATCCACTCTGCCATCAGGGGAATTGCAAGAGTGTAGGCACCCTGGCGGTCTGACGAGTCAAGTTCTATCAGTTCAAGTTCCCTAAGGAATTCCAAGTCCGCACCCAGTCCAACCCGCCTAGGAATAGGAATCCCCAATTCCTCAAACTTCACCTCAAGTAACTCAAGGTTGACGGGATCGTCCCCTTCAGCCAATTGCTCACAAAGTGCCAAAATTACCCGTCTGCGTTCTTTCCCGGCATATCCCCATAAGGTTTGAAAATGTTCGTTGTCCCCTGCCATTTCCTCAATGGCTTTTTCAATATGTGATGGAGTGATCGTGCGATCGCCAGTTCGGGCGGCATTCTCAAAGACGTGATTGCAGAGTGACTGGACTAAAAAAGGTTGACGAGCACAAAGCTCTACAATGCGATCTCTAGCTTCGGTTAAATAGAGAAGCCTGCCTTCTACGGGCTCAGTGACGAGTGCCCTTGCGGCTTCCACAGGTAAATCGCTAATTCCAATTCGATATCCAATGCCAAACAAAGCCGACCAGTACTCTTCTCGAAGCCGTTTGAGCCTGCGAGAACCTGTGATGATTGCTGATAAATTGGGGTACTCATGCAGCAAGTAACGAATATTTTCTGGAACTTGCGGGCTGGTCACTCCAGAATCAATACCCTCCTGGAGCTTGTCAAACTCATCCAGCATTAGGAGAAGCCGACGGGGTTGGATGGCTTCCAGCACGGATTGTAGATAGAGTTCAAAGGTCTCAAAAGGATGCTCGGTGGAAAAAACTTTGCTTAAGCCTGAGGTAAACTGTGGTTTGAACGGTTTATTGTTTGCTCCTTCGGTTTGCCCAGGCAACCAAACATTAACACCAGCGTCATGGCAAGCCCACCCGATTTTACGAGCCATCAGACGGTAAACATCCTGGGTTTTTATCCCTACCTGGCTCTGATGTCCCTCTGCACCTTGAAAAGAGCAGTCTACTGGAATCCAGTCTGGTAGAACTCCAGGTTTTTGAAGTTGTTTGAGGATAGAGGTTTTGCCGGTGCGTCGATTACCTTCAAAAAGAATTACATTTGCGCGCTTGCTGGCTGAAAGTTGTCCTTTAATTCGTTGAATGACATCGTTTCGACCAAAAAACATTTCTTCCCGGTCAACTGGACTACCCACGATGTAAGGGCTAGTTCCTAACTCACTAGTTAATGCTGAGTTGAGTGTTGATCGAATCGCAAGGGTTAAAGGTACTTCTTCGTGCATAGTTGTCCCATCTAAGCGGGATGCCGTCCATATCATGTTGAAATTGAACGTACCAAATGCCTGCTGCGGTTCTATAAGCAGAGGAAACTTAACCTCACTGCCATCTTGAAGGTATGCTACCTTTCCACTTCCGACTGCTGGGTTAGTCTGAATTTGTAAATTCCTAATTGCGATTGAAGATGCATTTCGGATGTTTAGGGAAACTTCGTTAGGTATCCCAACAACAACGCTTGATGGAGCGAGCCGTGTTGCAATTTCGACTACTGACAAGATTGATTCAACCTCACGAGCAATTAGCTTAGTCACATTAAGACTAACTTCTCTTGCTCTTTCCACTACAGCAAGAGAGGTACTACCCAGCAATTCAAATGCATCTCTCATCCTACGATGAGCATTTTCCAACACTGCTACACGACCTGTTCCATCCGGAATTTCATGAAACCCTCTAAGAGAAGCAGCAGCAGTAGCGGCAGTAACTAACCAAGGTATAATCTCTGGAGAGAACGTTCCTTCTAGCCCATGCACTACTCGGTTTCTAAGGTCATAAAGTTCTTTACCAAAGCGATCAAACCACAGTGGCTCTGCCCTACTTCCGGCTTGTTCGGTTTCTGCGATCATTCGCACTACTTTGGACTGTTCAAGCCAGTTCAACACAGGGTCATCACTAGTACCCATCACCATGCGAACCAAGGCACTTAGAGCATCTGAAATCCGTCCTTGAGTACCTTGCCACAGCCGAGCTTGCATTTGAAGGGGGGGTACAGGTATTTTCAGATCCCTTAAAGCCTCCATCGAAAGATGCTGAATAGTGGCACCACGAGCGTGCCCCTTCAACCAAGATTGGTAGGCAGGAGAACGTAAGAGTTCAGCTAGAAATTGAGCCGTAATACCTTTTCTAGGGCGAATGACGGCAAGACCCTGTGTCGCGATCGCACCTATTGTTCCAGCAATATCTGAAATTAAACCAACTTTACCGATCGTCCCTGATTTTGTAACAACAATATCAAAGGGACGCAGGTAGTGCTTCTCTTTAGCCTTAGCTTCTCCAGCTTTAGTCAGAAAGAGTTCTGGAGCTTTAGCACCAGCACCTATCACATCAGAAACCCGAAGCAGCCCTGCTACAGCGTCAGGGGCTTTAGCATCTTTCGTGCTAATAGACTGGTTATAAGAAATTCCTGTGAAAATATCAGCAATTTGCTGAAGCGATCTCAGCTTAATAGTTGGATCAGTTTCAGTTAGGGCTTTTAACTGTTCAGCTAAGGCATCATCTCCTGTTCGCTTTACAATCAGTTCCCAGTCTCGCTGAGCAAGAGTGGTGATTGAAGTGCTCCAAAGATGTGTACTAGATTTGCCATCATGAAATGTCTGAGCAACTCGCTTTGCCAATAATTGTTGTTCACTAGGTGAGAAGAGTTCTCGTTTTCGTAGTCCAGACGGAAAATCTTCGACTAAGAAAAAGCGCACAGAAGAAGCAGGCTCCTCACGTCGAAAGACTATGAGGTTAGAGTTAAGTCCAGTAAATGGGGTAAAGGCACCTGAAGGTAACGCTAGAATTCCTTCAACATAGAAGTCAGACAGTAGCCGTTCACGAAGTTGTTTTTCGGCACCTGCACGAAAGAGAATTCCATCTGGAAAGGCTACGACGGCTCGACCACCTGGACGCAGAGAAGCCATAATGTGTTGTAGAAAAAGTGCTTCTGTGGTTGAGGTAGGGATTGGGAATTCATTTCGATAAGCATAGGCAGATGATCGTTGTCCCCAAGGTGGAACCGCCAAGATTAGATCGAACCCTTCAGAAGCTCGGTTATGGCGCACTGTTCTCTCTAAAGTGTCGCCGAGTTCAAGCCGAGGGCAATCAATGCCTGCTAGAACAATGCGGGTTAGTCCAACTGCGTAGGCAACAGGGTTGATTTCGACCCCAAAAATGCTATTCTCCTGAATCCCCAACCAGTTTCGGGGAGGAAGAAACTTAGCTTGATCCTGCAAGTGACGAGTACAAGTGACAAGCAATCCGCCCATACCAAAGCAAGGATCGTAGATACGATCGCCTGGTTTCGGATCGGCAAGTGCAACCATAAGATCAGCAACTGGTTGTGGGGTGGTAAATTGCCCTGTACTTCTACCACCCATAGAGTCTGAGATCAAAGCTTCTAGGATAGTTCCAGCATTAGCGCGATCGTCTGCTGAGTCAAAAGGCAAAGAATCGATCCAGCGAAAAAGCTCGAAGACTGGTTCTAGGGTAGTTAATGATTCAGATTGCTCAACTCCAATTTGTTCAAGAGCAATACCGATGCGGTAAAGCTGTTGCCCAAGGGGTGTTGAAATAGCAGATTTTAAAGAGGGAACAAGATTGTATTGAAAGATTTTGATAAAGATTTGAAAATTTTGTTGGCGCAATTTAGACCAACGTAAATAGTCCGGTAGTGCATTTGTGTAATGCAATCCATCAAATTCAGCGATTGCATTTTGTTCTTCTTCGTAAAAGTCTACCCACCGTAAGAATAATAGAGCAGCAGCATGAACTACAGCATCAGGAAATCTTCCGACTCTGTGGTAGCCGTTGAGTGCTCCTCGTAGCTCTTTGACTAAATCTCGCTGTTCTAAAGGGTTCATCCAGTAATCTTTAACTCATTTAGGGGCAACAATCATGATGGCAAGAGGGTTTTGAGTTTTGCAATGACTTCAGCCGTTAAAGTCGGTGGGGCTTTGCCAATAAACTCGGCATTGCGGGTTTGCCAATCTAGAGATTTGATTTGGTCATATCACTTGTATCCGATAGGGATTGAGCCGAGATCCGATACTGTTGGCGAAACATTTCTTAACATTAGGACTGACTAAGAACGCAAGCCACAGTCCAGATTTGCAGAAATTGATGAACTAACCGGCACTGCTACTCGGCGTAAATCCATTCAGGAACTAGGGCGATTATTACATCTGGGAGAACATCAAAATCAGCCATTGTGTTTTATTCTGGATTTAGATCGCTTCAAGCACGTTAACGATCGATACGGCCATGAGGCAGGAGATAGAGTTCTTTCCGTTTTGGGAAAACACTTAAAGCAGTTCTTTCGGTCTGATGATATAGTAGGTCGTTGGGGCGGCGAGGAATTTGTTTTAGGTATATATGGGATAACGCGAGATTTGTGTGCAAAGCGGCTGAATGACTTCCTAAAAACCTGGGGCGAGCAGAAGTTTACTGCTGTTAATAATCAGACATTTCAGGTGACTTTCAGTGCAGGGGTGGTTGAATAACATGAGTCTAATAGCATAGTACCACACTATTCTGCCCAATTGTTCTGGCGTATAAACAGATTTATCGGTATTAGGATGGTGGTAATAAAAGCGAGCGCGGGGCAACAGACTAATTACCAGCATTTCTCCCACCAACCTATTCAACTCTTAGCCAATACCGAACTGCACCAACTGGCTTGCGTCGTGCAATGCTCCGATGCCGAGTACCCAAGGCGACCTGTACACCAACGGGATCGCTCCTGGCTGGCCTAAAAATAGCGAAGCTGTCATCAACCGCAAAGTAGCACTTCAAACCCTTACCAGACGCGGGAACTCTGCTCAACCAACTCAAGAGCGATCGCAAAAAGTCCAGGGCTGATTTGGCAGATGTGGAGGCAATTTTAGAACTGTTGCCAGAGATGCCAGCACAACAGCCAGAGCTACCCGACCTCTATGCAGCGAGGGATAATCTTTTTGAGATGCCCTCTGTGGGTGGGTGGAAGTTTAGGAAGGGTGAGAATCGCGGTCGCTTCTATGCTTTTGCCTCTGCTCTAATTGCAGAGGCCTCAAAACTTGACCAAAATTACACCATAATCCAGCGCTTGCAATCTGACCTCAAGCAAGCAACCGAGCGGTGCGACGGATACGGCAACCAGTTGAGAGAAAAGACAGAAATTATTCGCAAGCTGGAGGCAAATCTAGGACAACGTCCGTTTTAGGTATTCAACCGATAGATTGATATGCAATAGCTGAAAGGCTATCACTTGGCGGCTATTAAAAAAGCAGCCTTAACAGCCTATTCGATTAGTTCTGCTTGCTCAATTGTGAAAGTACAGCTTGCTCTAAATGACACGAGTTACAAGCTTATTCCTTGAATTGGGATTGTAGAGCTTGCTGTTAAATTATTAAATTGATCTTAAGTGTACCGGAACAGTAAAAAACCTCAAAATTAACTTTTTGAGACTGAGTTTTCATGAGTTTTTTTGCATAATTTTGCATAAATTTGAGTTTTTGTGAGTTTTTTTGAGTAAAACTATGCAAGCTCATCTTGAATTATTAGCTGAAGTCGAGGCAGTATTTGCAACTAAAAACTCAAAATAATGCAAATTTATGCAAAATTATGCAAATTTATGCAAGCTGGGAAAGTAAGGAAAAGAACAGGGATGAGCGATAGCAAGCAATGTTTTTGTGATCACAACTTGGCTTTAAAACAGCAAGGCTTGTGCGTTCTGGCGATCAAACTAATGCAGGCTGCAAAACAACTGCATCAATCGGTACTGACTCCCATGCAATACGATCGCGCTTGTCCTTGTAAGCGGATTAGCATAAACTTCTACAGGCGCACATACGAAAAGCAGGTATGGGCAGTAGCAATAGCAATGTTGGGCGATATATTTATACAGATGCGAGGAAAGTTACAGCCGAGTGAATGAAATGGATGGTGCGATCGCAAATCGCTCGCTCCTACAACCGCTTTCTCAGCACAAGCGATCGCTGTACTCCCGAAATAGCTCACGCCCTTCAACGAGCGCCGAACATTAAATTAAAGTCGCCACATCTCAATTATTCGCTATTCGCGAATGTAGAA
>NZ_JAUBOZ010000046.1:0-31705 GCF_036700475.1 Microcoleus sp. T2B6
CCGCCCGTCCAAAAAGGACGGGCGGGACGCCCATCCCACTTTCAAGAGTGGAAGTTATTTAATTCTCATTCCTTAACTGCTTTTTTTAAGAGGCTGTCGGGATTTCGCGGATCGACTCCTGTAAACTCTCACACTAGAATTAAGCAGCAAGAAAAGTTAGAATAACGGCAAAACTGAATATTGCCCAGAACAGCCAAACTATCTTTACCGAAGATTAGTCGAGAAAACCAGCCGAATATCAGCCAATATCTTGATTTTGCCTCAATAAAGATGTCCAAGGTCTACAGCACGGCGGAACTCATTAAAATCCTCGAAGAAGAGCGCCAAGCCTGCTTGCATGGGCGGCGCCTCAACTTGACTGAAACTCCTGCTACAGGCAACCCCGTGATTGACCGCTTTCTCAAATCTGAGGGAGTTCAGAAGTTCACTGCTTATCAAAATTTTAAGGCGGCTGTGCACGAATACCAGCGGGAACATCAAGTTTCTGGGATTGTCTGGCGGGAAATGGCGGTTAAAGGCAATACTCTACGCTATCCGGCAGTGGATGACGAATTAATAGCTCTACCGGTTGATTTGATAACGCTGAAGGCAGCTAAGATTTCTATGTTGGAATTCTGGCAGCAGGTAACTGCGGGGATGGATTTGTATTTAAGCATTAACAGCGGGAAGGATTTTCGATCGATCGAGCCGATTGATGTAGAAGCTATAGCCCAGCGCACAGAATGGGCCAATCTCTCCAAGTGGGAAAAGTTGGATTTTCTGGAAATTTTGTTGCAGTTGGGCTGGGGGAAGCCGGAGGAAGCTTATTATAAGCGGGGATGGCCAACCTCCGGCAGTGAGTACATTCACGCCGTCAAACCCGGACAGCGGCCGATTTGTTAATTAGTCAGTAGTCAGTAGTCAGTAGTCAGTAGTCAGTAGTCAGTAGTCAGTAGTCAGTAGTCAGTAGTCAGAAGTCAGTAGTCAGAAGTCAGAAGTCAGAAGTCAGTAGTCAGTAGTCAGTAGTCAGTAGTCAGAAGTCAGAAGTCAGAAGTCAGTAGTCAGTAGTCAGTAGTCAGAAGTCAGAAGTCAGAAGTCAGAAGTCAGAAGTCAGTAGTCAGAAGTCAGTAGTCAGAAGTCAGTAGTCAGAAGTCAGTAGTCAGAAGTCAGTAGTCAGAAGTCAGAAGTCAGAAGTCAGAAGTCAGTAGTCAGAAGTCAGAAGTCAGAAGTCAGTAGTCAGAAGTCAGTAGTTACTGATTATTGGGAGATATTCAAAACAAATAACAAATAACAATTGGCAATTGCCAACTGCCAACTGCCAACTGCCAACGGTCAACGGTCAACTGTCAACTGACATCTGACAAAGCATCAAGCCAAACCACTGATTTGGATCTGTCCAAACCTGCACTGGCATTAAACCACGCTGCGACAGTTCTTTTTTTACAGTATTGAGATTAAACTTGCGCGATATTTCGCTGCGGATAGTTTCTCCCGCTGCAAATTCAATTGTTAAATTGAGAGAACGCAACTGCACTGTTTGCGCTTTTTTACTTTTCAAGTGCATTTCAATTTGACATTCCTCTTGATTGTAAAAAGCCCAATGCTCGAACTGTGCTAAATCAAAATTTCCCTCATATTTTCGATTTAAATGTCGCAGCATATTCAAGTTAAATGCTGCCGTTACTCCTTGACTGTCATCGTAGGCAGGCTCTAAAATATCCTTAGATTTGTCCAAGTCAATTCCCAGCAAAAAATACTCTCCCGGCTGCAGTGCACCGACAATTTGCGAGAAGAATAAATCGCATTCTTGAGCGTTGAGATTGCCGAGGGTACTGCCGAGAAAGCAAATCATTCGGGTTGGCAACGGCGACGGTGCAATTTTAGCTAAGGCTAATTCGTATGTGCTGACAAGTCCGTGAATCTGGAGCGACGGATAATCTGCCAACAGTTGACAAGCGCTGCTTTCTAGGATAGTAGGACTGATATCGATCGGCAAATAGTGCAGGGGATATTCCAGTTGACTGTAAGCATCAAGGAGAATCCGAGTTTTGGTGGAACTGCCGCTGCCGAGTTCGACGATTTGGCAAGGGCCCGTTAAATTGGCGATCGCCCCCGCGCACCCCTGCAAAATTGCCGTCTCAGTGCGTGTCAAGTAGTATTCCGGCAACTGGCAAATCAACTCAAACAGGTTTGAGCCGCGATCGTCGTAGAAATACTTTGGAGGCAGGGATTTGGGGGTTTGAGTCAACCCGCTAACTGCATCGCTGCCAGCATTGATTTCTGCGGGTGTCAGTGCCGCAGCGCTCACCAGCCGCTCTAAATGCAGCCGGTTTTCCTTCGTTGAGGCTGAGTTTGTCGTGTCGGACAGTCTTGGGGATTTCATAAAGTAATTTTTAGATGCACATATATATGGGTATAGCACGCAGTCGCGTTGCCAAATATCGCGCTCAAGTGAGGTTTTTCATGTCGCTCTCGGTTCTGTATTATCTCACCAGATGGATCTCGCACCCACAATTAAAACTTAAATAAAACTTAAAAATTTTCAACTAAAATTATAAAAAACTTCACAAAAGTTTTTTTATTTAATATTTTTACCCGATCAAAGCTTTAGCATTTCGCAAACAAATTTGTCCCTAATTCCCCATCAATCCTTTTATATGGTATCCGTAAAAGAACCGTTATAAGTTAGTAGGGAGGACTTTAGTCCGAGCGAGTGTATTGAGGACTTTAGTCTTCACTAAGAACCAAGGAGCGCACGGAGCCGTGCACTCGATAATTATAATGAAATAGCGAACTACTTAGCGCAGCGAAAACCAGCAATAATTTGCCGCACGCCCGGATAGTACCAATTCCGAAAGGTCGATCGCAGTGCCTGCGGAAAAGTTGCCCAACTCCCGCCTTTCAAAACCCGGTGTTCTCCATCAAAATAAACTTGAGAATATCCCCTGTAAGGATAACTTTCAAATCCCGGATAGGCGTCAAAGCTTGAAGCAGTCCACTCCCAAACATTGCCCAACATATCATAGCAGCCGATCGCACTTGCTCCTTTAGGAAAGGCATCAACTGGCGAGGTATTGGCAATATTATTGCCGTGATTGCACAGGCTGCCATTTGGCGGTTCTTCTCCCCAAGGATAGATGCGATATGTTTGATTGGTGGCATCCCAACTCGCAGCTTTTTCCCATTCTGCTTCCGATGGCAAACGCTTGCCGATAAAGTTGCAGTAAGCTTCGGCTTCGTACCAACTCACGCCGCAGACTGGATGGTTGTTGAAAGCTGGATTTTCTGACCAGTAAAGCGGTTGAGAGACGGCTTCGCCTTGCAGCCATTTCCAGCCGTCTGCTGACCACCAATCAGGGTTTTGATAGCCGCCGGATTCCATGAAATCTTGGTATTGACGGCAAGTGACGGGATAGCGATCGATCGAGTATGCTTCTAAATAACACAGGTGGCGCGATCGCTCATTATCCAAAGCCTCAGCAGCATCGCTTCCCATGTAAAATTCCCCGCCCGGAATTTCAATCGCCGAATCGGTAATTGGGTATCGGGAATTGGGCATTGGGAATTGGGCATTGGGAATTGGGCATTGGGCATTGGGCATTGGGAATTTCTGCTGCTTTATTCCTCGCTGTTGTAGAGAATTAATCCGTGTATCCGTGTCCAAATCCGTGTCGTGCGTTCCTTCCTTTTTCCTGTGCATTTGCAACACGAAAGCAACAGTTTCGCAGTGCTGACTTTCGTGCTGAATAATAAACCGCCAGAGACGTTCTTGCTCGTCGATCGGCGCTACTTCCAAATAATCTAACAGCTTTTTTCTCACCGCGTCCAGATATAATTCAACTTCAGGTAACCTCGGCAGAAAAACCCGTTGTTTTTTCGGCAAAATATCAGCAGCAAACAGTTGGTGATACTGAGGAAACACAGGTTCCAAGCCAGCACATCGTTGCAACAGCCACAAATCCTCAGTATAAGCAATGTGGCCTAAGTGCCAGCCAACTGGACTGAAATCAGGATGAGCTTGACGGCAAAAAGTATCATAATCGATGTCTGCAAATAGCTTGAAAGTGCCGCTGCGACACTGCTGCAAATCGCGATAAATTGCCTCTCTACAAGATTGGATAGATTTCGATATCACGCTCTACTCCGGTACTGATAATGCTCTGGACTGGACACTCGTGCCAATTGCCAGCAAATAAAGGTTCAGAAGCAATGATGACAGAATTTGGGAAATTTAAATCGTCTCGCAGCCAATAGAGGGAAGGAGGGGTTTTTTGGGAAGCAAAGCGAGAGGCAACGAGCTGGTGTCCGTCGCTGATAATTATATTAGCTGAAAATTCTACTTGGTGAAAGTTTGCTAGCTCTGCCAAAGTTTTCAGGGAGTTTTGCAAAGCAGCTTGTATGGTCAGATTTCCGGCGGTCAATTCATTGACAAACAAGGCGAAGATATGCTCTGAGTCTGTAGTACCGTTAATTGATTGATACAGCGTATCGCTGAGGCGATCGCGAATTGGTCTGTAAAGAGTTTGCCGAAAATTCTTCACGAAGCCGTTGTGTACGAACAGCAGGCGATCGTTCTGAAACGGCTGACAGTTGCTCAAATCTACAGGTTGTCCTGAAGTTGCACTGCGAACATATCCGATCGCGCATCCAGATTCAACGTATCGACTGATACTCGGAAGGTTAATGTCGCTCCAAATTGGCTGTACATTTTTATAGGTAAAGGGGTCAGTATCTAGGTGGGAGTGATACCAACCAAGACCAAAACCGTCAGCATTGAGTAGGCCAGAAGTCATTTCGCGGGGATCGTAACTCTGCACAATTAGGGAATGTTCCGGCTTGTACAGAATAGCATCAAGTAAAATCGGCTCCCCGAGGTAGCCAAGCAAACGGCACATAAAATTTTTGCAGCAATTTGATTAGCATTGTAAGTCATTAGCCGAAAAATTGCCCGTTAGCGAAGCCCTCGAAGAGGATCGCCCATCTTCAGCGCTGGAAGGTTTTTTGTAGGCCGCTGCCAGCATCGCAGTACAAACGATACAGTTAAGGTAGAACCCCTGCAGCACAAGGAGACTCTTGAATGTTCCTCGACGAACTCATCCCAATGGCGAAAGAATTGATCGAACAGCCAATCGCCTTCGCGGGCGGATTTTTATCTGGCCTGCTTCGACTCAACCTTCACGAAGATCCCGTTAAAAGCTGGATCGACGAGCAAGCTGGTTCAACTTCCTACACTACTCCCCCAGCCGAACCCACCAACGGTAAAAGCACGGGGCCTCAGTCAATCTCGATCGACTAAGGAAAAGCAGTAACATCCTCCCAACGCCAAACTGATTACAGTTATGGCGTGGGCTTCCAAACTTCACTGTTTGGCTTTTCGCGTTTTTCCCTTACGGGATTTCCAGATTTGGCTAGATTGAATTGCTCACTTCCCGCTAGAAAGTCTGCACAGACACAACCGATTCCCGTATAGCCTTTCTCAGATTGATGAAGTACAATAACAGCAGTGTGTAGAGCAGTTCCAAATATCTTGCTGAGAAAGTTGACGGAATGCAAACTCGATCGCCTTTCCTAATTATTGATAATTTGTTTTGTGGATAAAACGGAAAATATTTGTAAGTTTTGACCATAATTTTTCAGTCTTATGATAAATCAGGCGAAGGGGGCGACAACTATATTACTTTCGCCCTTTTTCTTGATTCCTTTATTTACTGATTTGCCTCTTTTTATGACCATTTTTCATCATTACCAAAGCATTTTTTCATTGTTTCGGTAGGTTGCCGGAGCATAAAAAGTATCAAATCTAATTGTATCATTTTCCTTCTTAAATTAACTTATAGCAATCCTAAATCAGTTGTAAAAATATGTAGGGGTAGTGCTACCCCTACTCCCCGTGCCTACCCCACCCAAGGCGGGGCAACCGGGCGTGGGTTTTGCCCCTACAAGAATTACACAAATCATTTAGGATTGCTATATATTAGAACTTTATGAACCATATAGCAATCCTAAATAAATCGTAATTTTTTTACCCCTCCCCAACCCTCCCCGAAGCCGCGGGGAGTCCGTAAGAAATTCACAAATGATGCGAGGATTGCTATACCTTGTTAGTCGCTTTGTTTCCGAAGATGCTTGGTGATTCGTCGCCCACCTATCACTGATCAGATTAAAATCAAGTATTGTTCACGGGTGGGATTCCTCGCCGCCCCAAAACTCATATCCTGACTCGCCCTGCGGATGAATGAGGATATGAGTTGTGATTAAGCTAACTATTGCAGCCATTACCAAGGGTTGGTCAATCGATTTTAGATTTTAGATTTTAGATTTTAGATTTGAAGCATTAACCCCACGGATAAATTTGGGGGCTTATTTATCGGATACAGGTTTTTTATTTATCCACGCATAAATCCGGGGGCTTGTATCCTGGATGCTTTCGGTCAGTGCGGCAAACCCTTTTAGTCAGAGTCGATCGCCCAGTTGTATGGTAGATAGCACTTGACAGTTAAATTAACAGGTTATTATGTATAGCACAACAAGTTCAGTTCGATCGACATGACTATCTACATTGGAAATCTGTCTTACCGCGCCACCGAAGAAGACCTGAAAGCAGTATTTGCAGAACACGGCACAGTCAAGCGAGTTGTCTTGCCTACCGACAGGGAAACCGGTCGGATGCGCGGTTTTGCATTTGTTGAGATGATGGAGGATGCCCAAGAAGACGCTGCAATTGCCGAATTAGACGGTGCAGAGTGGATGGGGCGTCCCTTGCGAGTGAACAAAGCTAAACCGAAAGAAGAGGGAAATCGAGGCGCAGGTATCAAGAGAAACGGCGGATATTAGTCTGCGATGCGGCGGTTGACATCCTCTCGAAACCCACCTGATGCACCAGTGCGCCAGTAGCGCCGAATTGCTACCAGCAGTTGATTTTGGGGATGAAATGTCAACTCCGCTGCACAAAAACATCGATTATTTACAGGAGCCTGCGGTATGGTTTTATTACAAGAATTTGATGCCCAAGAATGGGTGAAAACGCGCAGTTCCCTAGACGGTGAAGCAACATTTCTCACCTGGAACGGTTATATTTACTCTTTTGTTCCCAACGAACCGAAAAAGCGCTTGTTCAAAATACTTGGCATGAGTGCAAGCAGGTGTATTGCTGACGGCGAGGGCGGCTGGAAATTCACCTCGCGAGAACTAACTTACTATCTAGACCCCAACAGCGGAAAAATTCTCCACAAATGGGAGAACCCTTGGACAGGAGAAACCCTAACGGTTGCTCACGTTGCTAACAACCCCGTCCAAGGGAATTTTAAAGGAATTTTCCCGGCTAAAGTAGAGCCTGAAATTACGACTTTTGTCTTTGACTTATTTCCCAACTATCCTAATCCTTTAGCTGAGGATGCCAGATTTGTTGATTACAGTCCAAATCCCATCTATCAAGCAGCAGAATTATTTAAGCTGACAGTGCCCACAGCAGAATTATTAAATCCCGAACTTGTCTCAGTTTCTCAAGTAATTCTGAGTTGGGATAGAATCGGGCCGTGGCTGGCATGGATGAAAATGGGAAATCGACCCGGTAACATGATTTACAGTGCCACGGGTTCCAAAGTCAAGAGTTGGACAGAATTACCTCAATTGCTGCAAGATGAAATCAAAACTCGCATTCCTTTGTATAAAGATGCGCCGAAATCGCAATTAGATGTGGAAGATATGACTTCTTGGATTTATTTTCAACAGAACTTTGATGCTTATCTCGCGGGAGAAAGATTCCCTCTGCCAGCACCGGAAGCATAAGCTCATAATAGATGAATGCCCTCAATCAGTTCGCGATCGCATGGCGGCCCATGCGAAACCGGGTTTTTTACTGAATCTGCAGGCCCAAACGCGTCTTTTCGTCCATCTTTCCCCGGTTTCGAGCAGTCGGAGTGCGATCGCGAACTGTCAATGTAGGGTGCGCGCACCAGGACATTACCGCATCATATCAAATCCGGTAGCATCGGAATTAATATTACTTACAGCCAGGACACGGCACTGCCGTGCCCCTACAATTAATCTGGCGTAGGGAAGCGGCACGTGCAGTCTCCTCTATATCATAAGGAGTGTAACCGGAACTGATATCAGTCAAATTAATTTGTAGTGAAGAATGCAAGTCTTGTGATTTTTATTAAGACTTGCATTCTTCACTACAAACCTGATTCTATCAATGTCCAAAAATATCCGTCAGGTGCAATGAAGGAAAAACTTTGTTCCCCAAATTCATTAGCGACTATTTCTGTGATTTTTTGTGCATTGCTGGCTTTGACTCGCTCCAAATATTCTGCAATACTAGACACTCGATATGTGTACAGCGACATTCCCAAACATCCGGGATTGGCGCGCTCAAATCGATCGCTTAGTGCGATCGAACTCGGAAACCTCAGAATATACAGTCTACCCGATCGCGCGGCCTTAAAATCTGTTTTCGACGATCGGGGGTCATCAAAAGCTGTCACCACAAATCCTTCCCCAGACTGAAGCTCAAAAATCTCCCTTCCGGCGAGGGAAGAGTCAAAGGTAGTTTCTACATCGCGCGCCCGAATCAACCCCAGAACTTCTTCATAAAATAGCAGCGTTTCTTTTCTGTCATCTTGAATTACCATTCCCATGTGGGTAATTTGACTGGTTTTTAAAAGAGCATTTGAATTGATTTTCCCGTAATTAGGCAAAGCATAATTGAATCTTTGAAAAAAAACTTGCCGACTCAAAGGCTGCAAAAGCATCATCTCACGCACTCCGACAGCCGCCTCGACAAAAGGACACGGTTTTTGCTCTTTGTTGTAAATAATCTTCCAGTGCGGGGATGTATATTTGACCTGCAAATTGGCAGATTCAGCCTCTTCGGCATGGTTGAGTATATTCAACAAATCAGCAGTTAAAGTAGTTGCCCAACGGTTGCCTTTAACCTTCATTGACGACATTTGCAAACCATCGTTTGTAGGTTTTTCCCAAATCATCAAGCGAATTAATCCGTGATCCGCATCTTGGTGATAGAGTCGAATCGATCGCACTTTTGAACTAACTCCATATAATTCGCCAGCTTCGGATGCCGAGAATTCTCCTATTTTACCGATCCGATATCCAAATTGCTCCCAATATTGCAGTTGTGGAATCGCATCGGCTACGCCAATACACACTTCGTAAATGCCTGCGATGGAAAGGGGCTGCACTTGATTCATACTTTTTGAAACATAATTTACGCACTTTTACATCGGAGTGTTCGCTGTGAGATATCTAAGCGAGATATATAGCGGTTCTCAAGCGTGGTAAGGTATGCCCACGGAGGCCACGGAGGCCACGGAGGCCATGAGTACCGGGAGCATCTCACCTTTGCAGCCCTCCGCTAGAAATTGGAGTTTTGAGGCAGGAGGCAGAAGGAAAGAGGAAGAAGGAAAGAGGAAGAAGGAAAGAGGAAGAAGGAAAGAGGAAGAAGGAAAGAGGAAGAAGGAAGGAGCCAGAAGAAGGAAGGAGCCAGAAGAAGTATTTTTACAAATATGAGATGCTCCCTGAGTACCTCATATGAGAGCTCGAAAGGCTATATATAGGCAAAGCTTTGCAGGGTGTTCCAAGCCAGATATATAGGCAAAGCTTTGCAGGATGAGCGCACTCCTAAAAAAAACGCTTTTTACCAAACCGGGATGCTTCCGATACATCGCCGATCAAACCAAGATTTATTAGAATAAACCGGGTTGATGAGCGTTAATCTTAGAAAGAGTAAACTCGCCCTTTTTCATCAATATAAACTGATCGGTCTTGCCTAGTGCTGCCGTCTGCTCTGGTGATGCGAATCGTCACAATGTTTGTCTGCGAGTCAACGTTATAGTCGTATTTCAAAGTTGTGGTTCCTGTTGTGGCATTAATCGGAATATTGGCAATATCGCCGGTGCGATTGCTGATACGAACAATGATGTTTTTGCTGGTTCCGACGGGCAAAGATGACAAGCTGGCATCTGATTGACCGTATTCTAGGTTTAATCCAGTTTCATTTAACAGTCTTAGGGTAATGTTGCGAGTATTGTCAACCTGCGCTTGAGGTTGCCAGAACCCGGGTTTTTTGCCACCGTCAGTTGCAGGTTGAGATAATGCTGGGTGAGGAGGCAGAAAGCCCAGGGCGGCAAGTATTGCTGCGGTTGCAATAATTTTTGATTTCACGGTTTTTACCTCCGGGTAAAGGGTTGGCGATATTTCTATCTTAGCTTTAAAATCAAATCTTTTGATAGCGGAAGGAAAAAGAAGGCAGAAGGCAGAAGGCAGAAGGCAGAAGGCAGAAGGCAGAAGGCAGAAGCAGTAAAAGCAATAAAAGCAAGGGCTTCACCAATTAAAAATGTCCTCACTGTCTGGGCGGTTGCTATATAATTAGAAACCGGATTTCTGTAGTTGTTAATATTCCTGGACGCACGGGTTGTCTAGAAAGCCGATTTCTGAGCGGGTGGCTGCTTGCCAAAGCTATGATTTAGAGTAGAAACCGGATTTCTGAGGTCAAGTGCGTCCGGGAGTTGTTAATTGTTAATTATCGATCGAGCGGCTTCTAGCAGCAGGCGCTGTTCGGCGCGGACGATCGCCCTGCTAGTTTGTTCTACAGCATCGACATTGACCGAAATAGACGAAATCCCCCACCGCACGAAGGATTCAACTGTATCGGGATACAATGCGGGAGCGTCGCCGCAGATTGAGCAAGGAATCCCGGCGGCCCGGGCCTGTTTGATTAATTGTTCGATCGCCCTCATCACTGCTCGATCGCGCCCGTTGAATGCACCTGCTACCTGTTCGGAGTTGCGGTGAATGCCTAACAGCAATTGGGTTAAATCGTTAGTGCCGATAGAAATTCCTTGAACTCCGGCTTTTACGTAATCTGGTAATAAAAATAACACCGAAGGAACTTCCGCCATAATCCACAGTAGAAATTCGGGCGATCGGTTTTTCCAAACTGTTTCTAAGCGCTGGCGGCAGTAGATAAACTCCTCAACCGAGCGCACGAAAGGCAAAATTAAATTAACATTAGTATGACCTGACTCGCAGACTTTTTGAAGTACGCACAGTTCCCAATCAAATAATTCCGGTTCAAAGGTATAACTGAAACTGCCGTGGACGCCTGACTCGCGTAAATCGAGAGATCGATAAAATATTGGCTGCGGCGAAACGGCAGCAGCAAATAAACTCAGGCAATCCGCCATGCGATCGACAAATTCCGATTGGCGGCCGTCTTGTAGCCAAACTTTGGGGTTTTGACAGTCCAAAGCTTCTAATGCCATTAATTCCGATCGCAGCAATCCGATGCCGTCTATTGGCAGATTTTTGAGGCGGTCAATCGAACTTGTTTGGCTGACATTAACTAGCAGTTGAGTCGCCGTTGGTGGGCCCCAAACATATTGAGTAGACTCAGATTGTCGAGCTTTAGACGCCCAATTGGACGATCGATCGGAGGTAGAAGATTGGTGATTGGCTATTGACATTTTGGCTGCTGTACTGTATATATCTGCCTTTTTTGGTGTGTCCCGAAGTCGGCGGCTGTCTCCTGTCTCGATCGCATCCGGTTGAGTGAGGGCAAAAACTTCTCCGCTATCGCCGTCTACCAAAACCGAATCGCCCGAGGCGATCGCCCGAGTGGCCCCGGCCACTCCCACAACGGCGGGAATCCCCAATTCTCTCGCTAAAATGGCGCCGTGGCAGGTCATGCCTCCTTGTTCCGCAACCACCCCAGCAGCCACCTTCAGCCAAGGCAGCCAATTCGGATCGATTGTCGGGGCTACTAAAATGCCTCCCGCTAAGAATTCCGCGTTTTCTGGGTGGGAATTAGTCATAACTTGGGCAATTGCTTCGGCTTTTCCTGATGCTGCTGCCAAACCTCTGAGTATGGCAGGAGTTCGGGCTGGGGCGATCGAGTTTGGCTGCGGGAGGGCGATCGAAGTTTTCTCTAGTGGCGCGACTTTTTCCGCTTTCACAAGACGAACTTGAGTGAAATAAAACTGCGGTTCGCCACTGTTTGCTGTCTGGTTTAGCGTCCACTCCAAAATTAAATCTGAGTCAAATTCGGCGATCGCTTTTTTACTCAAATCAATGATTTCTTGCAGTTGCGATTCCTCTAAAACGTATTCTGTTTGTGCTTCCTCTCCCAGCGCTAAAACTTGCACGCAACAGTCAGCAAAGTCAGGAATTATAAATGGAGAATCGGGAATTGGGAAAGCAGCAAACTTGCCCAGCAGCAGTTTTTTTTTCGGTTCACCATCGCCGAGTTTGAGATTGTAGGCTAATGTTTTGTAACCGATCCGCTGGAATTTAACCGCGCTTGTTTCCGGCTGCACTTGATAGTAATCGGGGATGGTTTCTCCCCTAGCGAGGGACAATCCCAAACCGCTGGTGGCTTGGACTTCCCACTGTGCACCCGCCTGTGTTTTCACCTCGCCCGCGGCGATCGCTTCTTGAAGTGGCTGCACCAAAACTGCAGGATTGATTTGCTGTACCCGCAGGCCGCACCGCTGCCAGTAAAATAGACTTCGGGCTCTGAACATTTCTGCCCAAGCTCGTTTGAGTCCGGCCCCAATGGCTTCGGGTTCTGCCCGTACTGCCTGAGATTCCAGAATGCCGACTGTTTTCGGGTTCCAGGAAGTCAGGGAAGGGCGAAAAATTAAGGCTGTGGAGTTTAAGTTTGACTGTGAGTTGAGTTGAGAAACCGCAGACTCTAGGGTGGAGAGCAGTGAATCGGGCAGTTTGCCGGCGAGGATTTGGTGGCGGATGCTGCGGGCGATCGATTGCAGTTGTCTGGGTTCATCGACATTCAAGTGCAGGGAAGAGTGTGGCCAGTCAGCAAACAGCGGTTCTAGGCACTCGATCGACTCTAAAAACTGCCAGAATGTTGTAGCCGGCACGACAAAACCCGGTACAACGGGATGATTTTTCTGGAGCAAAGAGCTCAAGTAAAATGCTTTTTCTCCCACTGCATCTCTGTCTGAAGGTTGAATTTTGTCTAACCAGTAGAGGTTTTTCACGCTGCGAGCCTGTCGGTGGAAACTGATTGAAGTTGAAAGTTTTTCCCATTAATCACTTACGATAATTTTAGGATGAACAAGCGAAAATGGACGGGATTAGTCAAATCTTTTCTCAATCTATTTCTTAAGTCTAACTGTCCTCTTTGTCAGCGACCGGCTGCCGGAGAGTTTTGTCCGTACTGTCACAAGCAACTTCAGCGATGTCAGTTAAGCGATCCCGGTCGATTTTGGCATTCAGAGCAGCGTGTTTTTGTGTGGGGTGAGTATGGCGGGGCTCTCAAACGGGCGATCGCAGCTTTGAAATATGACGACAATCCGCAATTAGCGAAACCTCTAGGCGGCTGGCTGGCGGAAGCTTGGCTGAGTTTTCCTGAATTAGCTATAGACAATTTAACGGTTGTACCGATTCCCCTGCATCAAGAAAAGCTCAAGCAGCGCGGTTTTAACCAGGCGGAACTTTTGGCTGAAAGTTTTTGTGAGCTGACTGGTTTGCCTTTGCAGCGGCACGGTTTGGAGCGGGTGAAAAATACTCAGGCTTTATTCGCTCTGACGCCACAGCAGCGACAAGCGGAAATGAAAAATGCTTTAGGTTTGGGGAAAGATTTTCGTCGTCGGCGCCCGCGCGATCGAGTGCTGTTAGTTGATGATATTTACACTAGCGGTACTACGGTTAAGTCGGCAATTAAAATATTGGAAGAGTCGGGAATTTCGGTTTACGGAACTGTGGCACTTGCAACTCCGAATAAGAGCGATCGGTAAGTTGTGAATGGCTTGAATTTTAAACAGGTTTGTAGTGATACCAATTTAATGTGAAGTTGCACATATCTCGCTCCCCCTAAATCCCCCTGATTGTTGGGGGAATTTGAGAATAATCTTGTCCCCCCCTTATTAAGGGGGGCTAGGGGGGATCAGATTCTACGGGGCCTCATAAAAAATTGGTATTGTAAAACTTCATTAAGTTTCTCGTCAAAGATAGTCAGGAGTAGTATATGCTGACTGAACAGAAGGATTTGGACTGCCCAAGCAACCGCTTTCAACGCGGTCTTTATTTACGGGCCACACCTATCACTCATGCAGCTAGCCGATTGGCAAACACATCCACAGAGGTTTGTACAAAACCGCAGATGGTTTGTTAATTAATGCGCTCCGTGAATGGGTATTACATGATCGTGGCAAAAGCACTCCCAAAAGCATTGAGCAATGGGATAGGGAGCTGCGTAGCTCAGCCGAGGCGGGTCAATCCGCTCAAAGTAAAAGTGAAGGGGGAGGGACCGAAGGCCTCCCATGTCATGTAATAGATGACTATACTTTTACCAGCTATGAGGACTAAACTCATCAGGTTTGTGGACGCACTTGCGACTTCAGAAACCCGGTTTCTACGAATATTTCTCGTTCCTCGACGCAAAACTCGTAGAAACCGGGTTTCTCGCCCCCCGCGAGTCAGCCCTGAAACTGTCCGAAGTGTTGATTAATTATGATTTGCTAATAAGATTTTTTGGAAAAAACGAACCGCGAAGACGCGAAGGACGCGAAGAAAGAGAAGGGAGAGAGTTTAGGCTGAAAGTGGGAATTGGTGGCTGATGTTCCACCGGCTGCCGTCGTGAAGCAGTAAAGTTAACGCCGAGGCGGTAAACTCAAAGTGGAGCGATCGCCCTGCAAATTCCAACCAAGCCGTTTGAAAATTCTCTTTAGTTAAATCGCGAAACGCTACTGTCATGTGCGGTACAAATGGGCGACTTTGAGAAACTCGATCGACAATTCCCAAATTTGCCTCCAAATAACTCATCAAATCTTTGTGAATCTCCAGCAATTCGAGTGATTTGACAACATCAGCGTAAATGACGCGGGGCGCGAAAGCAGCAAAACCGGATAGAGTAACGGGAATGGGCAGCCGATTTGCAGAAAACTGGTTCAAACTTTCCTCTAATTTGGGAACATCCTCCGCTAACGAGTGAAAAGGAGGTTGCAGCGTGATGTGCGGCGGCGAATTCAAAGCACCGCGGCTGTTGTAATGTTCCGCAAAATACTGTTGAATCTCAGTAATGTGCTGTTCAATATCGGGAGGCGGCACTAGGGCAATAAAAAATCGCTGTTTTGACTGGTTCATAGGATACGATCGCAGTGAGGAAGAAATGGCGGAGTATGGAAAATCGAGTATTTACTCAAGGCTTGTACCAACAACTCCATTCCCAATCTACAATCCAAAATCCAAAATCTAAAATCTAAAATTTAAAATGCCTTGGTTTGTCAAAATTGAGCAAGGAATTGTCGAAAAGCCTGTCTTTGACCAATACGTGCCAGCTCACAGAGCTTATGTCCGAGAGTTGATTTCTAAAGGACACCGAGCGAAAACTGGCTACTGGGCGCGGCGCGGCGGCGGTATGTTGATGTTTGAGGCGGGTTCGATGGATGAGGCGAAGGCGATCGTCGCTGAAGACCCGCTGGTGAAGAACGGTTGCGTTATTTATGAAATTTATCACTGGTGTGTGGTTGAAGAATAAATAACTGTGTTATACTCATAAATGAACTGGACCCACGCGATTCCAACGCCCAAATCTTGTCAGGACCGGAAGGTAGCAGCAACACGGGATGCTTGTAATAGGCGTGGTCTCCGGTTCACCCAGTTTTATGAGGTGTAGCTCCTATGCCTGGTTTCGGAGATATTTTACAAAAAGCAGTTTACCTTGGTGTTGGGCTAGCTTCCTACGCTGGTGAAAAAGCTGGCAGCAAGTTAACTGAATTACGCACTGAAGCCCAAAAGCTGGCAGACGAATTAGTCAAGCGTGGCGAGATGTCAACGGAAGAAGCTCGCCGCTTTGTTGATGACATGGTGCAACAGGCTCAGCAGCAGCCCCCCGTAGCCTCGGCTGGGAACGAAAAACCCGCTGAACCTCGGCGGATTGAAATTGTTTCTGAGGAAGAAGATGTCTCGGCAAAAGATGCTAAAGAGACAGGCGGCGTAGACAAGCTCCGCGAACAAGTGCAGAATTTACAAGAGGAATTGCGGCGGCTGAAGCGGGATTAAGCAGGAAAAAGCTCGCTCAGTAAAGCAGGAAGGGAACTCAGGATAATAATCTTGAGTTCCCTTTTTGAATATTTCCCCTGTCAGATGTGGACGGATATCAGGCAATAGGTAATAGAATTGAAAGTAGGTGCGATCGCTTCGCATGAGGCTGGCTGCACCTGTCTGTAAAATATTTTGTAATAGCCAACTGTCAAATTCATGGAAGATTGGTCTAAAGATTTTTTTGGAGTAATGGAAAATGCTGTCTCTGAAGTAGAGCAGTTTTTCAGCGAAATGGGCGAAGAGTTTGTCGAAATGCTGGACGTTTTGGCAAAAATGTCGGAAGAGTTTACAGAACAAGTACAAAATAATCTGATTAACGACATTGACGGTTATTTCAATGAATTTGACGGTTTATTTAATGAATTTATCGAACCGATAATTGAAATTTACCGCGACTTCGACCCTGAGTTTGATGAGATAGATTTGTCGATGGTTACTTATGTTGATCCTTCGCCGACGCAGCAGCCCGCTTGTCGCGGTTGTCGCAACTATCACGGTCAAGTTTACGGGGGAAATTTGTTGGTTTGTGCGATGCACCCTACTGGTGTGGAATCGGAGAGTTGTGCTGATTGGGAAACTGACAGCGATATGAATCCTTTTTAAGACGGGAGTTGAGTTGTTGAGGGGTTAATGGCTTATGGTAACGTCAATTCAGTCTCCGTCAAAGATTTCTCTGGAAGAGTTTCTGCTATTGCCAGAGACTAAGCCGGCTAGCGAGTATGTTGACGGTCAAATTTCTCAAAAAGCTATGCCCCAAGGAAAACACAGTACGTTACAATTCGAGTTTCCATCTGTTATTAATCGAGTTGGCAAACCGCAAAAGTTAGCTTTTGCTTTTCCCCAATTGCGCTGCACTTTTGGGGGATGTGCTGTTGTTCCAGATTTAGCAGTATTTGAGTGGTCGCGCATTCCTCTAAATTCTCAGGGAGAAATTGAAAATAGGTTTGAAATTGCTCCAGATTGGATAATTGAGATTTTATCGCCGGATCAAAGTTCAACTCGCGTGATTAAGAAGATTCTGTTTTGCCTCAAGAATCATACTAAATTAGGTTGGCTGATTGACCCGGAAGAAGAATTGGTAATTGTTTTTAAACCGCAGCAGGAACCTGAGATTAAAGAGAATGAAGATATTTTACCTGTACTGGATGTGCTGTCGGATTTGCAATTGTCGGCGACAAATTTGTTTGAGTTGTTAAGTTTTAATTAGAAATGAGTTACAGTTGAGTCAGGGTAATTTTGCATCTAACGGCATTTAAAGGTGAATCGCTCAACGGCTAATAATTCGCAATTTGGGTTTCCGAAGATGCCGCCATCGCTGCAATTGCGACAGTACCAGCGAGTGGCGGTTGCTAATTGGTTTGCGAATCAGGGACGCGGTACGCTGAAGATGGCGACGGGTAGTGGCAAGACGATTACTGCACTGGCGATCGCCACTGAATTATACAATAAAATTAACCTGCGAGTCCTGCTCGTAATTTGCCCTTACTGCCACCTGGTTAATCAGTGGGCACGCGAATCCGAGAAATTTGGTTTAAAACCTATTTTGGCTTTTGATAGCGCCCGCAGTTGGCAAAATAAGCTGGCTGCGGGTTTGTATGAAGTGCGATCTGGTGATAGAGCATTTCTCACAATCATCACTACTAATGCTACCTTAATGGGAGATAGTTTGCGATCGCAACTGCGCTATTTCCCAGAAAAAACCCTGATTATTGGAGACGAAGTTCACAACTTAGGCGCGCCCCGTTTAGGAGAAAGTTTGCCGCGCAATATTGGACTGCGACTCGCCCTTTCCGCCACCCCAGAAAGGCATTTCGACGAACAAGGAACCGAAGCTATTTTAGATTATTTTGGCCCGGTTTTGCAGCCGGAACTTACCTTAGCCGACGCCATCCGCCAAAAAGCCTTAGTACATTATTTATACTATCCAATTTTAGTAGAATTGACAGAAGCAGAAACCCGCAAGTATTCCCGCTTAACTCAAAAAATTGGCTGGGCGCTTTGGGGCGATGAAAAAGTAGAAGAAAATGATGCTTTAACAACTTTATTAATGCAGCGAGCTCGGTTAATTGGGGCTGCGGCTAATAAATTAGTAGCTTTGCGAGAATTAATGATTCACCGTCTCGACACCGCCCATACTTTATTTTACTGCGGCGATGGTGCGATCGAAGGAAGTGCGCGCCGAAATAACAACCGCCAACTAACAGAAACCGCGAAGTTATTGGGTTCGGAATTAGGCTACCGAGTTAACACTTATACTGCGGCAACTCCTTTAGCAGAAAGAGAACGATTGCGTCAGCAATTTGAGAGTGGAGAATTGCAAGGTTTAGTCGCGATTCGCTGTTTGGATGAAGGCGTGGATATTCCAGCAATTCGCAATGCTGTAATTTTAGCAAGCAGCAGCAATCCGCGCCAGTTTATTCAGCGCCGAGGACGCATTTTGCGGCCGCATCCGGGGAAGGAAAGAGCAACTTTATTTGACATGATAGTTTTGCCTCCAGATTTGGGTCGCGAAACCTTAGAAGTCGAGCGCAATTTGCTGCGAAAAGAGTTGAAGCGGTTCTTGGAATTTGCCGATTTAGCCGACAATGCTGGGGAAGCTAGAGTGAAATTGCTGCAACTTCAGAAGCGTTACGGGCTATTAGACATTTGACATTTATTAAGGTTCGGTTTATGTTTAAGAATAGAGAATTAGTTGAGCGTAGTTTGAGTTGCTAGTTTTTAATATTTGAAAAAAAAATGACTGAAAATCTGCATGAAAATCTGATTATGGCATTTAGATATGAAGATAGTGCGATCGCAGCCTTACCGACAAGCATTTTAGCAGAAAAGCGTTCTTCTTATCAAACTCATAAGGAATTCAGCGACGTACAGGAACCTATTACTAGCGCGCCGCCGGAAGTCCGACAAATTATTGAGCGGGTATTGGAAATTGAAAAAGATAAACTGTACATGAGAGCTCCCCGCCACATTAACGATGACATTTTAAAAATCATTAAGGAAGCAATTGTATGAAGTTAATCTCAATTACTCTATGCAACTTTCGTCAATTTTACGGCAAAAGCCCCGAAATAAAACTAGCTTGGGGCAGGGAAAATATTACAGTAATTCACGGTAATAACGGCGCCGGAAAAACTGCCTTGATGAATGCCTTTACGTGGGTACTTTACGGGAGATTTAGCGCGGCTTTTGCGGCGGAAGAACAATTAGTAAACAAGCGCGCTCTGGCTGAGGCGGAAATGGGAAAAGCCGTAGGTTGTTGGGCGGAAATTGTGTTTGAACACGACAGCACACGCTACCAAGCAAGACGAATTTGTCGTGCTTATAAAAGTGAAAACACTGTAGAACATGGCAAGGCTGAATTGTTTCTGAATGTAGCCAAAGATAACGGTCTCTGGCTGAAGCCGGATCAGCATCCCGATGATATTATCGGGCGGATTTTGCCGGAAAGTTTACATAAATATTTCTTTTTTGACGGGGAGCGAATCGAGCAAATTGTCCGCTATGACAAGAAGGCAGAAATTGCGGAAGCTACTAAGGAGTTGCTGGGGGTGGAAGTGTTGAATCGATCGATTCGGCATTTAGGAGAAGCAAAAAAATCTCTAGAGACAGATTTAAATATAATTGGCAATGCTGAAACGAAGAAACTTTTAAAAGATAAGCAAAAATTTGAGCAAGAAGCTGAGCAACTTTCGAGCCGACAAGTAGAAATCGAGCGGGAATTGGCGAACCAAGGAGAGTTAAAAAAAGCAGTTAATGGTAATTTGCTGGAACTTAGCGGTGCGGCCGATTTACAAAAGTTGCGAGACGAATTGGAAATCCAGAAAAGTTTATTTAAGCAACAAATCTCCCAAGCTACAGAGGCTCTAAAACGCTCAATCTCTATGCGGGGTTATGGGGTATTTCTGTCAGAGGCAGCGGCTGAATTTGAAGTAATAGTAGGAGGTTTGCGGGAATGTGGCTCGTTGCTTTCGGGGATTCAGCGGCCTTTTTTGGAAGAGTTATTAGCGCAGCAGCGGTGTATCTGCGGTGCGGAATTAGTGGAGGGTTCGGAGTCTCACCAACAGGTTAGCGGTTGGATGGATAAGGCTAGTGTTGGCGATGTGGAAGAAACAACTATTCGGATTAGCGATCGGGTAAATGAAATTGATAAACAAGTGGCTGATTTTTGGGAGGAAATTGACCGACACCAAGGCAATATCAGTCGCGACAGAACCGAACTTTCTCGGGTGGAAAATCAGCTAGACGATATTCACAACAAGCTGCGAAATTTTCCTGACGAAGATGTCAGCCGCTTGCAAAAGCGCTTGGATGAAATTGAGGCAAAAATTGGCGATTTGCACCGGGAAACAGGCTCTAATCAGCAGCAGATTGAGAGTTTGAAGGCGTCGATCGCCAATCTGGACAAGCAAATTGATAAGCAGCAACTGAATGAGCAAAGGCAAGTATTAGCCCAGCGCCGGATTGCTGCGACTCAGGATGCGATCGAGCGCCTAACTGAAGTGCGATCGCGCTTAGAAAAACAGTTTTCTTCTCAGTTGGAAAAGCGGGTGCAAGATATTTTTAGTCAAATCTCTTTTACTCCTTACATCCCCAAGTTGAGCGATAAATACGAACTGACTCTAGTAGAAAATACGTCGGGACAAGAATCGTTGGTTGCCGCTTCTACAGGAGAAAATCAAATTCTCAGTTTATCGTTTATCGGCGGGATTATTGAGGGCGTGCGGGAGTGGAGTCAAAAGAATACTTTGATGGGCCCGGATAGCAGTACGTTTCCAATTGTGATGGATTCTCCCTTTGGCAGTTTGGACGAGATTTATCGCAAGCAAATCGCGAATAAGCTGCCGAAGTTGGCGAATCAATTGGTAGTTTTGGTAACGAAAACTCAGTGGCGCGGAGAAGTTGCTCAAGAGATGGAAAGTTCCATTGGCAGGGAATACGTGCTGGTGTACAATTCTCCGAAAGCTGATTGTGAAGAAGATGCGATCGAACTGGGCGGGACGCGCTATCCTTTAGTTAAGCGCAGTCCAAATGAATTTGAATATACGGAAATTGTAGAGGTGGATTATGGCTTCTAATTCGGCAATTACGCAGGTTTTGGAAACGGATATTTGGGTGAAGGCGACGTGGGAAGAGTTTCTGAATTTTGCTGAGGATTCAGCATGGGAAAAGGGCAAGTTTTATTACTATCAAGAACACATGAGGGTAGAAATGTCACCAGTAGGGCCGTTGCACGGGCGTCAAAATTCGATCGTTTCTTATGTAATTATTCTTTTTGCCACCTTGAGAAATATCCGAGTAGTTCAGTTTACTAATACCAGTTTTCGTAAAGCAGGTAGTGGCGACTTTCAACCTGATTTAGCTTACTACATCGGTTCAGATTTGAGAGTTCCTCCTAATGACAGCAATTCACCTGTAGATTTGGATGAATACGATCCGCCTAATTTGGTAATAGAAATTGGGGCATCTTCTTTTAACGATGATTTAGGCAGTAAGCGGTTGCTTTACGAAAATGCAGGAATTAGTGAATATTGGGTGGAACGTGCAAACACGCGGGAGGTTTTTGCGTTTGCGATTAATGGCGGAGGTAGCGGGAGAATTCAAGAGTCGCGGGTTTTACCGGGGCTGGAAATAGCGTTAGTTGAGGAAGCTTTGAATCGGAGTCAAACGCAAGATGATGGGGAGATTAATCGCTGGTTGATTCAAATTTTTAGTCAAGGTTGAAAGGAGTTTGACGTGAAAAAAGAGTATCATAAGTTGGTGCGCGATCGCATTCCTGAAATTATTCGCCAAAGCGGGAATGAATGCGAGGTGGTAATTTTGTCGGAGGCAGAATACCGTCAAGCTTTGCTGCAGAAATTGATTGAAGAAGCGGGGGAAGCGGCGGAGGCTGATGAGGAAGATTTGGTGGCGGAATTGGCGGATTTGTATGAGGTGATAGATGCGGTGATGGCGAGTTTTGGCATTTCGGGCGATCGACTTTTGGCGGAACAAATGAAGCGGCGCGAAGCAAGAGGAGGTTTTGCACAAAAAATTATGTTGTTGCGGACATTGTGAAGTGCGCCCGGTTGAAACCGGGCGCTACACAAAGGAAGTCCGCCTGCGCGGACTGTTGGATATTTGCGAGATGTATTATATTTAGAAACTAGATATTATGACAATGGCTGCTAACAAAATTAGAATTGCTAAAGATAAAGCGGAGTTAGTCAAATCATTAACTTTATCGGATAACCACACTGGCCCTTTCCAGACTTACGCCGATGTCATCGCTTTCGCCGCATCCTTGGGAAAGCAGCGGAAAAAACGATCGCCTTTGGGGGAAATTTCTAAACGAGAACCAGGGGCGATCGATGTTGATATTTTTGTATCAAGGGGCTACGATATGGCGATTAAATTAATTGCGATCGCCGAAACCAAAAATCCTCAAATTCTCTCCCATCTCGACGAACAATTGGAAGCCGAACGGTTGCAAATTTTTGAAGAATATGCTAATGGCGGACTGGAAATTTTGCGAGAAGAGTTGCGGGGTGCGGCCGATTATACTGATCGCCTGTTGTTGGTTTTGATTTCAGAAAGAGACAACCAACATCGGTCAAATGAAGAATTCGATTTAAGCAAGTTCTTATTTTAATAGGTTGCCAATGAAGCACATCTCAAAAGATATAATCCAGAGATGCTTAAAGCAAGCTGCAAAATTTCTCGCTTACAGTTACTCAGCATTTATTATCTGCTATTTCCTTCTCAAACTAATTTTTTGGGATCGACTGTGGATTATTGCCTTAATTAGCACTTTTAGCCCCTTAATTTTATTTCCAACTTTCTTGCTTCCTATCATCGGCTTGTCAATTATCAAAAAAAGATGGTTCACTATTATTTCGGCGATCGCCTGCATTATCTTAATAAGTTCGCTGCACATTAAATACTTTTCTCCCACACCAATAAACATCACAAATTCGCACCAAAGCATCAAAATTTTATCCCATAACGTCCGTTGGTATAAAACTCAGTCGCCAAGTTTAGTTAAACTGATTCAGAAGCAAAAACCCGATATTATATTTTTACAAGAAATCGTTAGTAAACATACCGAAAGAGCTTTCACCTGGTTAAAAGCAGACTACCCGTATCAAATTGGCACTCCCCCTGTAGGAATTCTCAGTAAATATCCGATTGTATCCAGCGAAATACTGCACTTAGCCGGCCATCGAGAAACGCAGCAACGGGCAATTATTAAATTTAACGAACAAGAAGTAGTAATTTACAATATGCAAGCTACCGGGCCGTGGTTTAAGAGATATAGAATCGGGCGTTTTCTCAAAATTCCAGTTTACACATATGGCAAACGAGCGCCTGAAATTCAAGACTTAGTGCAGCGAGTTGAGCGAGAAACTCTGCCAGTAATCGTCGCTGGCGATTTTAATATGACAGACGAAACTCAAGACTATGACAGGGTGCAGAAAGTCTTGCAAGATGCTTTCCGAAAATCGGGATTTGGGTTGGGTTTTACCTGGCCTCACGGTTGGGAACTTAAGTTATTGGTAAAAAGGTCGAATTGGAGATTAAATTATCCGGTTTGCCGGATTGATTATATTTGGTATTCACAGCATTGGGGTGCTAAATCGAGTTCGGTTTTGGAGGCAACAGAGTCCGATCATTTGCCTGTAGCAGCCGAACTTATTTTGTTGAAATAAAGCGGTATAATGTATATAAAGTGAGAGGTAAACTTTGGTACAGTATCGAGCGGTAGTAGTGTTTTATAGACAAAAATTGCTAAAAGTGATAATATAAATATACAACTTTCCTTGAGCTATATGTTAAAATAAGTATTAGGTTGAGTGATTTAGAAATGCCTACTGCTGCCCAGCTAGAGAGTTTATATCGCATCAGTTATCAACTGACATACACGATGCTTCAGCCTATATAGCAATCCTAAATCATTTGTAAAAATATGTAGGGGTAGTGCTACCCCTACTCCCCGTGCCTACCCCCTATCTATCGGGGCAACCACGGGGGGATTGCCCCTACAAGAATTACACGAATCATTTAGGATTGCTATACATCTGATTTGTGTTGACGATCGCACTCGTAACGTATACATATTGGCTGGGTACGATGAAGAGCTTGAGTTCCAAATTTTACCCAATGGGGAGTTTGCTGATGAGCCAAGTTAACTATAACGCTATGTCGAATACTGAATTGAAACAGTATTTTCTTAAACATCGTGGAAATCGAGCCGCTTTTCAGGCGTACTTAGACAGAATCAATCAGCATCCGCTGAGGATTATTGCAAGTCCCGGCGATCCAGATTTTGATGAGAAAGTTCAAGCCGCAATTCGCCGCAAGTTAGAAGCGACAAGAAATAGCAATAGTTAGCAATCTAATAAAATTGATAGGCACACCCATGCAAATTAACCTCACCATTACCGATCGCCTAGAACAGCAACTTCTTGAGAAAGCTAGCCAACTCAACCTGCCCATTGAAACCCTGATTTTAGAATCGCTGCGCCAACTGTTTCAAGAAGACGAAGAAGAGCTATCTAAAGAAGATATCCTCAACAGTCTTCGGATTGCGCTTCAGGAAGTAGAATACGGTAAAGTTCACCCGATCGCAGAACTTTGGGATGGTATTGATGTCTGAACTACCCACTATCGAGGTTCTGTTTGCCGATCGATTCAAGTAGCTTTACCCTCAAAAGATTCGGCGGTTGAAACCGCTTCTACACGAACGAAGTCCGCCTTCGCGGACTAAAGAATAAACGAGTTGTAAACTCGGATATAATAAAAACTTAGCTAAGCACTGGTGGCAATCCTACCTCTTGCGGCTGCACAAACCTGCCATTAAAACTAACAGCTTTATCCTCAAAAGTCCTCGCTTCCGCCACCGCTTGCCGCAAATGAGCTCGATCCATATCGTCCTGAATTCCCCCCACCAAATATACAATTAACTTCGTCGCTAAATCCTTTCCAGAAACTAGCATTCGCTTTTTGTTCGGATCGTACAAAATCCCGTACCACGCCGACTCAGGATTGTCCATGTGGCTAAATCCTTCATCGACATCGAATCTGCGGAGTTTGTCGAAAATAGATTTCAGGGAAAGTTTCTTTCTAAATACTAGAATTCCCAAAGCATTAGCTAAAGCAACTTGACCGACGGGACGGAACAAAATATTTCCCTCGCCCCCTGGCTTTTCAAAACTAAATCGGCGCAATTCGGCCGTTTCTTCGCCGCTTTCAATTCTTTGATAGCTGGGTAAAGTTGCTAAATGATCGAACAATTTTTTAAACTCTTCAATTCCCTCTTTTAGTTCTTCATCTTCGGGACGCATGGGAATTAAACCTTTTCGTTCCGGCTTCCAATGAGGGAATTTGTATTCTAAATACCGTTCGGACATATCTTGCAGCGCTTGCAATGTGGTTAACACAGTTGATTTGGCTGCGACTGTGGCGCTGTCCCAATTGACGCGGGGCTTTCTGTCATCTTGCTCTTTTAATAAGGGATGGGTGACGGCAATTTTGCGGGCGCAAATCGCAAATCCGTTGTCCTCGTTCAATAATGCTAGCTGTCCCTGACTAAGTGTTACCGCCATTAGGTTAACGTGCACAAAGATCGATCGCACGCGCCGTTGTGCTTGCTGTCGCGTTTCCCCCGCTACCGCCGCCGGAATAAACTCTATTCCGATTTTTTCGTGAGCTAATTTATACACTGTTTCGGGGTCGATTTGATACTCTTCTGCTAAATCTTCCAGAGTAATTGCAGCGCCGACAGGTTTTTTATTTTTGTTGTATCTTTGCAGGATTCCGGTTTTAATTAAACTCATTAAACCTTGAACTCCCATCAGCCGATGCTGGCCGTCTAAAGCAAAAATTAAAACTTCTTTAGAAACATTCAAAAGCCCTAAGTTCTCATTTTTATCAAAGGATGTAAATTCAGTCGCGGATTTGGTTGCTACGCCATTTTTATCCCATTCCTCGGCTAAAGGATTATCTACCCACGGGGGACTGACGACTACTAAAACTGCGGGGAATTTGTGCGATTTTCGGGCTGCTAAATATTGAGTTAGGGTGGCTTGCCGCGACCAATCTAAGGGACGCTGGATAATTTCGTCAATGGTTTCGTCGTCGCGGACGATGTTGTTGGTTTGGAGGTCGAATTTTTGGCGGAAAAGTGGCATCTGGGAGGCGAAACGGACGCGAGAGTCTAACCATTCTAGGGTGACTGAACCGATGTATGCTTCGCTGTTTCCCATCTGGGTTTTTTGTACGAAAATGCGATCGTCCTTTCCTAAATAATTATCTAATAAAAGTGCGATTTCCTGTCTGTCGCTATTTTCTTTTTCTAAAATTTTTATAGCGAGGTCATCCGCTGGGTTGGTGTTCATCGGCGGTTTTTATATAATTAGGCTATTTTTTCAAAAAATATCATATATTAAACTTTATGTCAACACTTGTTTTTAAAAAATTATTGTGAAATACTTAAACTACTAATTAAGTTCCACTTTTTGTATCATTGAATGTTTCATTTGTCAATAGCTTAGGGGCGATCGGGCTTGATGCAGATGCGTCTGGGTTTCACGCGCCACAGTCTGAGTCCGCCAGGGGTTGAAAACCCGCCACCATCCGGGCCCGACAGGGGTCTCACGCGCCACCATCGGGGCCCGCCAGGGGTTGAAACCCCTGTCTCATAGCGAAAGTCCTCTGAAGAGGACTGAATATGGATCAATTTCGAGGTTTATGTTTAGTCGGTTTTAACCGACTTTCGCTATGAGACGGGGGTTTCAACCCCCGGCGGAATATCGGGGAAGCGAGTGAATTGACGATGGCACTTGCCCCTGATTTCTTCATACTTCGCACCTGCAACCAACAAAAAAATATGTCTACTCCTTCTTTTGAATACATTTTGCCGGTAATTCGGGGCATTCAAGCGGGCCGCGAATATTACGTGTCGATGTGTCCGGTGCGTTTTTTGCCGAAATTGTTTCCCTTTGAATCTGAAGATTTGCCGCCGTCTCTGCGGGCGAAACGCGCGCTTAACAAAGCTAGGATTCCCGAAATTGCTGATTATTTTGTTAAGAATCCTACAAATTATACTTGTGGGGCAATTGCTGCTTCGATTGATGCGGATATTACTTTTGAAGCAGTGGGAAATGAGGCGGAGGAACGGAAAATTGGTCGCTTGCGAGTGCCGATGGATGCTAAGTTTACTATTAATGACGGACAGCATCGCCGCGCGGCTTTTGAGATGGCTTTGAGGGAAAATCCGCAGTTGGGATATGAGACGGTGGCGCTGATTTTGTTTCTGGATATTGGGTTGGAAAAATCGCAGCAGATGTTTGCTGATTTGAACGGTTTTCAAGTTCCTTTGGAGGCGTCACTCAGTCTACTTTACAACCACCGGGACGATCGCGCTTTTGTGGTGAAGGCTGTTGTTAAGCAGGTTGAGGTTTTCCGGTGTTTGACTGAGATGGAGAAGGGGAGTTTGAACGGGCGATCGCACAAATTGTTTACGCTGAGTGCGATCGATCGTGCTATCATGGCTTTGCTGTCTAATATTCACGGCAGCGAACAGGCAAAACCCTCTGGTTATCGCACCAAAAAAGAACAGAAAGAGGAAGAACTTGCTCAAAAAATACAACTGGCGGTTAGTTATTGGAATGCGGTTTGCAGTTTTATTCCAGATTGGCAATTAGTTCTGCACAAGCAAGTTGCGGCGGGGGAAATGCGCCGGGATTGTGTACACTGTCAGAGTGTTGTGCTTGAGAGTTTGGGGGAAGTTGGGGCGGCTTTGCTGTCGGTTTTTCCTGAGAGTTGGGAGGAACGTTTGAGCCTTTTGCAGCAGGTTGATTGGTCGATTTCTAATCCTGATTGGGAGAATGGGATTTTGTTGAAAGGGGGGATTTCTAAGTCGAGGGCGAGTGTTAGTTGGATGACTGATTATTTGAAAAAGCGGTTGGGTTTGGAAACCGCAGGTGTACCACAGGCGGGACGCCCGTGCCACACTAAAAACTAGCTGTGAGTTTAATTAAAATAGCGTCGAAACGGTTCTGCAAGAATGCCCAAAATTTGGTCTAGCTGAGTAATAAAATATTCAGTCAAATCAATTTTTAACAACTGATTTTCTAGAATTAGGAATTTCCAGTTTGTACCAGTTGAAACTGCCCCATAAATTGCGGATTGTTCTTGCCCTTTGCGGGCATTAAATATTTGAGCTGCTGCCATCTGAGCCGCACACTGTCCCAATCCTATTCTAATATCGTTGTCTTTTGCTTCCACTAATGTCAAGACTGGGGCAGTCACCAATGATTGATTGCTCGATGCGCTGAGGAGAAAGTCACAAGCCCCGGTTAATCCTTTGCTCTCTTCTACGTTAAATGTGTTGCCGGAAAAGTAGCCAATTTTGTTATTAAAAGTGCGCCGGATTTCGAGTAGAATGGGAGTGATGATTAATTCCGAGCGAGCTTTTTCCGTGCTGATACTTGAGGCTAAGTCTAAAGCTTCGTCAAGAGTTTGTTTGAGGCGTTCTGAAGGTGTGAGGGGGGTAATTGGGCTGAATAAGTGGGGAATGTCTTCAACGGTTAGATCCAGGGTTGAGACGGCTTGGTCGATGGTTTTGAAGTCGCTGTAGGACATATTTAGTTTGCGGATGGGATGGATTTGAGAACCGCAGATGCACGCGGACAGTGATATAATTATCACCTGTCTAGGCTATAAAATCACTTTTTAATCGGTTGACACTGCTTAAATTGTCTAGTTTCTGCATTATGGTTTTGCCTTGGGGCGCTTAACCCTCTGTTGACAATAGTGTAAAATTTCAGGTCGAATTGTATTTAATCCTAGCGGGAGGAGAAAATGACTACAGGAGAAAAGTCCGAAAATAAGAATTTAGCGTATTATCGACAACGTTTTGCCGCTCTTAATGTCAGTAATACACGCCAACGTGGTCAAGCTAATCATAAGCCAATATTACTA
This sequence comes from Microcoleus sp. T2B6, assembly GCF_036700475.1. Lineage (NCBI taxonomy): Bacteria > Bacillati > Cyanobacteriota > Cyanophyceae > Oscillatoriales > Microcoleaceae > Microcoleus > Microcoleus sp. T2B6. The sequence goes on from NZ_JAUBOZ010000046.1 coordinate 29,023, forward strand.
TTATCAATCATCGATCTAATTGCTCAAGGAATAATTAGGGAGAATCGAATTTATGTTTCAGACGACTTAATTAAAACCTTTAATAAATATTGGGATATCTTAGGTTCTGAATCTCACAATCGTGGTTTGCACTATCCATTTTGGCATTTGGAAGGCGATGGTTTCTGGCATAAAACATTAAAGTCTGGATTTAATGGTTCAAAGCCTAAGACCACTAACAAGCTAAGAGAAGCTGTAGAATACGGTAGTTGGGATAATGAATTATTCAATTTACTTCAAGACCAAAATTCGAGATCGGAATTAATAGATACACTGATTGCGACATGGTTTTCATTAAATAGGGACGATATTGGAGATATTTTGCAAGTTAATCAAGACTTTGAGAAAGTTACTCAGACAGAAAGAGAACTATCAGACTCAGCAGGAATTGCTGACGGAGAACCAAAATTTTATTTAACAAAATCTGCTGTTAGAAATGCTTTTTTCAGGAAAGCAGTAGTACATACATATGATTACAAGTGTGCATTTTGTCGATTAAAAGTCATCAGGAATCTCACTCAAACTATTGTAGATGGTTCACATATTAAGCCGTTTTCAAAGTTTTATGATAATCAAATTAATAATGGGATATCATTGTGTAAAAATCATCATTGGGCTTTTGACCAGGGTTGGTTTGCTATAGATGATAATTACAGAATTATCGTCGCTGATGACTTAGAAGAGGAATCCCCCAATGCCAGATGTATGAAAGATTTTCATAGTGAAACTATTCTCCTGCCGGCTTCCGACCAAGATTTACCAAGACTTGAATCGCTAGAATGGCATCGGCTGAATGTATTTAGAGCTTAATTAAGTAACTGAGGTTGAAGACATGACAGAAACAATGCAAATACCGCTTTTTCCACCCCGTAGTGTTAGTGAGTTAGTGGAAGAGATCGAAAAAATAAGTAAAGAAATTAAAGAGTTATATTGCTTAGATGATATACCTTGGGTTTTAGGATATTCCGGCGGAAAAGACAGCACTAGCGTAGTGCAGCTTATCTGGTATGCGATAGCAGAATTGCCACCTGAAAAAAGAACAAAAAAAATCTATGTAATCACAACAGATACACTTGTAGAAAACCCGATAGTTTCTACTTGGGTACGTCAGTCATTAAAACAGATGAAGTCTGCTGCTATAGAGCAACAGCTACCAATAGAACCTTATATGCTTTATCCAGATGTCAAAGATACTTTCTGGGTAAACTTGATGGGAAAAGGCTACCCCGCACCGAGACATGGATTTCGCTGGTGTACTGAACGCCTGAAAATCCTTCCTTCTAATCGGTTTGTTCGTGATATGGTGAGAATCAATGGAGAAGTAATTCTTATATTGGGTACTCGCAAAGCTGAAAGTATTAAACGCGCGGTTTCAATGGAGAAACATGAAATAGGTCGCATGAGTGACCGTCTAAATAATAATTCTAGTTCCATTAAATCTCTGCTTTATCAGAGTCCTAGTCTGCCTAATTCCCTAATTTATAGTCCGATAGAAGATTGGCGAACTGATGAAGTGTGGATTTATCTGAATCAGTGGCCTAATCCTTGGGAAAATAGCAACAAAGATTTATTTACCATGTATCGAGGTGCAACAGCAGACAATGAATGTCCTTTAGTTGTCGATACTTCTACCCCTAGCTGCGGCAGTTCTCGCTTTGGGTGCTGGGTATGTACAATGGTAAGCCAAGATAAATCTATGGAGGCAATGATTCAAAATGATGAGGAAAAAGAATGGATGCAGCCTCTTCTCGATATTCGTAACGAATTAGATATAAAAGACGATCGCCCAAAAAGAGACTTCCGCCGCATTTACGGTAGAGTAGAACTGTTTGAACGCAACATGGGCGACGATACAACATCCGTCGAACCCATCCCAGGGCCCTACACCAAATTCTGGCGAGAACACTGGCTGAGACGAGTCTTGGAAGCACAAACCCAAATCCGCAAAACCGCACCCCTAGAAATGCGCGACATCACCTTAATTACCCCAGAAGAACTTAGCGAAATCCGTCGCATTTGGCTGGAAGAAAAGCACGAATTCGACGACTCTTTACCCCGGATTTACGAAGAAGTCACGGGCGAACCTTTTGAAGATTCCCGTCCCGCCGCCGAAAGAAAACTCCTCGGTAGCGATGAATGGACTGCGATCGAAGAGATTTGCAGCGAGGACAAAATGCACCTCGAATTGATGGCAAAACTCCTTGATACAGAACGCCAATACTACACCAAGCCCCGCCGTACAGGCATTTACGCCGATTTGGACAAATGCTTTGAAACCAGTTCGCGATCGAAGGAAGAAGCGATTGGCAACGCCCACTATCAACGCAATTTAAAAAAAGCGGTGGAAGATATTAAAGCAAATCCGACGGAAAACATTCGGCAATTCAAAGATGCGATCGCCCAAACCAACAGTTCCGCCAAAAACGATACCGTTGATATTGCCAAACTTAAAGAAGAACTCGAAAGCAATAGCAATCAAAGCAGACAGCTATCTTGGGCGGATATTAAATTTTCACCGCCCAATTCAGGAGAGGAAAATAGCAAAGATTAGGTCAATAATGTCGATCGGGCGATCGGGCTTTGGGGCGATCGGGCTTTGGGGCGATCGGGCTTTGGGGCGATCGGGCTTTGGGGCGATCGGGCT
>NZ_JAUBOZ010000046.1:31805-59393 GCF_036700475.1 Microcoleus sp. T2B6
GGGCGATCGGGCTTTGGGGCGATCGGGCTTTGGGGCGATCGGGCTTTGGGGCGATCGGGCTTTGGGGCGATCGGGCTAACCCGAAGATCCGCCGGGGATTGAAATCCCCGTCGAGAGAGCGAAAGTCGGTTAAAACCGACTGAAGAACCAAATCAAACGATCGCCGATTTCAGTCCTCTTTATCGCACTTTGGGGCGATCGGGCTAACCCACAAGCCCGCCGGGGATTGAAATCCCCGTCGAGAGAGCAAAAGTCGGTTAAAACCGACTGAAGAACCAAATCAAACCATCGCCGATTTCAGTCCTCTTAAAGAGGACTTCAGCTATGAGACAGGGATTTCAATCCCTGTCGGACTCTCGGACTGTCGGATCGTGGGACTCGCCGATCGACCCCGATCGCACTCTCGGATTTTGTCACAAAATGATAAATTAACCTAAAGAATTAGGAGGAAAAATCTTTATGGCAATGTGGCGGCTGTACTATCATTTAGTTTGGGCAACAAAAGAGCGACAGCCTCTCATATCTCCGGCAAAAGAAACAGAACTTTACTCTTATATCATTGGCAAAGCAGACACCCTCAATTGCATCCTTCATGCGATCGGCGGCACAGAAAATCACATCCACTTAATAGTTTCCATTCCTCCGACCCAATCGATCGCTGAATTCGTTAAAAATATTAAAGGTAGCAGCAGTCGTTATCTCAATCAAACTTTGCAAAATCCCAATAAATTTTCGTGGCAAGAAGGATACGGAGTATTTTCTTTAGGACAAAAACAACTAGACTCAGCAGTCGCTTATGTGATAAATCAAAAGGAACATCACTTGCAAAAAACCACAAATTCGCATTTAGAACAAATCACGGATCGAGACAATCCACCCACCAAGTGGCACCCGAATTCGCCAGAGAATTAATTGAAAAACATTGACCAACTGTCAGACTCGCGAGTTCTCCAGCTATTCGGACTTTGGGGGCGATCGGGCTTACCCACAAGCCCGCCGGGGATTGAAATCCCCGTCTAATAGCGAAAGTCGGTTAAAACCGACTAAAAACCCAGATTCAACAGTCACAAACTTCAGTCCTCTTCAGAGGACTTCAGCTATGAGACAGGGATTTCAATCCCTGTCGGACTGTCGGACTCACACATCGAGCCCGATCAATCAATCGAGTCGATCGGGCTTACCCGAAGATCCGCCGGGGATTGAAATCCCCGTCTCATAGCGAAAGTCGGTTAAAACCGACTAAAAACCCAGATTCAACAGTCACAAACTTCAGTCCTCTTCAGAGGACTTCAGCTATGAGACAGGGATTTCAATCCCTGTCGTACTGGGGGACTCACACATCGCACCCACCAACTTTCATCCCATCTCAACAACATCTACAATGCAATTCCTCGAACTCGTCCTCAAAAACTTCGGCCCCTATGCAGGCACCCAAACCATCAATCTCCGCCCCGAAAAAGACGGAAATCCCTGCCCAGTCATTTTATTTGGCGGCATGAATGGCGGCGGCAAAACCACCCTCATGGACGCCATTCGCCTCGCCCTCTACGGTGGCCGCGCCCAATGTTCCACCAGAGGCAATTTAAGCTACAGCGACTTTCTCAATCAATGCGTCAACCGCCACACTCCCCCATTAGAAGATACCCGCGTCGAACTAACATTTGAACAAGTCCAAGATGACAAATTAGCTCAATTCAAAATAGTTAGATACTGGAAAAAATCCGACATCAAAGACAACTTAAGCATTCTCATATACAGCGAGATTGTCAGCGATTGGTGGTCGGACAAAGCAATTACTAACACCTGGGACGAATACATCGAAACTCTTTTGCCCGTCGGAATATCCAACCTATTTTTGTTTGACGGCGAACAAGTAAAAGAACTCGCCGAACTCGAAACACCGCCAGAGTTTGTCGTCGGGGCGATTAAATCTCTTTTAGGTTTAGAATTAGCAGAACGCCTCGCCGTCGATTTAGAAATTTTAGCCGGCCGCAAGCGGAAAGAAATTGCTGGCAAAAAAGACTTGGCTGCTTTAGAGAAAATCGAACAAATTTTTCAGAAAATTTCTGATGAAATAGAGTTAGCTAAGCAAGAACAAGCCAGCTTTAAAAACGAATTAGATAAAGCTCAAAAAAATCAGCAACAAGCATCAGACAAATTTATTTATGAAGGCGGGAAAATTGCCGCCGATCGCAGTCAGCTAGACAGCAAGCTAAATGACTACAGAAATAAGGCCGACAAAAGCCGTCAAGCCATGATGGAATTGGCATCAAATACGCTACCACTAGCCCTAATTTCGCCCTTGCTAAGTGAAGCAAAAATTCAAGCAGAAACAGAAGCCAGCCAGCAGCAAGCAAAGATTGCCCAAAATCTTATCAAACAAAGAAGCGATCGCCTTCTCAACTATATCGCAGAAATCTCCTTAAATCCCCAACAGTTAGATAAAATTCAAGACTTCATCCGCCAAGAAAACCAAGAACTAGAACAGCAAGCCGGAACAGACGTTCCGCCCTGGATGAACGCCGACAACAACACCATCCAGCAACTAGAAAACCTCCTTAGCTACCAAATCAAAGCCCAGCAAATTCTAGCCCGCGACCAAATAGAAGAAATCAAAAACATCGAATCAGAAATTGACTTCACAGACAGAGAACTCGCAGCCGCAGCTTCCCCCGAAGCCTACGAAAAACTAGAAGAAGAAGTCAGGAAAGCCCAAAAAGCAGTCGCTATCGCAGCCGCCGCCTGTGAATCAGCCAACCGCCGCGTCGATGAATTAGAGAGAGAATTAGCCAAAAACCAAAAAGAACTAGAAAACTACAGCAGCGAATTCATCACCATCAGAAACAGCCAACACGTCATCGCTTCGATCGCCAAAGCCCAAGCTACCCTGAAACTCTTTAAAGAAAAACTCACCCTCAAAAAACTCAACAAACTCGAAATAGAAATTACCGACTGTTTCCGCTACCTGTTGCACAAAACCGACCTCGTGCACAGAGTTGCGATCGACACTCAAACATTTAGCCTCTCCATTTACGATCCAGAAGGCAAACCGGTACCCAAACACCGACTTTCAGCCGGGGAAAAACAACTGCTGGCGATCGCCTTTTTGTGGGGATTAGCGAGAGTATCGGGGAGACAATTGCCAGTGGCGATCGACACTCCCTTGGGCCGCCTCGACTCCTCCCACAGAAACAACCTAGTGGAACGCTATTTCCCCTCAGCCAGCCACCAAGTCATCCTGCTTTCTACCGACACGGAAATTAGAAAAGTAGAATACGAAAAACTCCAAGAATTAGAGGCGATCGCCCACAGCTACCTCCTCAAATACGACTCCGCCAAACACCAAACCACCGTCGAAAAAGGTTACTTCTGGGAATAAAAATTCGCGCTAAAAAATAGCCGCAACCCCCTTGACTTTGCTGGGGAGTTGCGGTAGTATATATATCATAATGGGATGGTTGCGAAAATTTTATTTTTGCCACCATCCCATTATTAAGGATAAATCCTAATAAAATAAGAATACCAAAAAAAACCGATTTAATCAAGTCGCGCCGTGTAAAAAAATGTTAATTATTTCCAGTTATCTAGAGGCTTTGCTTCCCCAATATTAACACTGTTTACAATATACCAAACACTCTCAAACTCATGGAACCACCAGTCGATCGCATCCGCCTCTCCCAAACAGGCAAAGACCAACTATCAAAACTGAAACGATCGACCAAAATCGATCAGTGGAATATTCTATGCAGGTGGGGATTTTGCCGATCGCTCGCCGAACCCAGCATCCCATCGCCAGTACCAATTCCCAGCGACAGCAACGTCGAATTAAGCTGGGATGTCTTCGGCGGTGACATGGCCGATATCTTGATAATGGCCCTCAAGCAGCGGTGTCACCAAGACAATTTAGGCACAGAAAAAGAAACTCTAGCCAAACAATTTCGGCTGCACTTGCACCGAGGTATTGGTTATTTGGCCGGCGATCCGAATATTAAGAAAATTGAAGACTTGGTGGCGATCGCTCTTTCGCCTGAGAAATTAAGAAATTAAACGAACCGCGAAGACGCAAAGGACGCGAAGGAAGAAGGGAAGAGAAGGGATGAGTTCACAATTTACTTCAGTAAAAGCGGGAAAAAATGACCTACTGGCCCTTGGCCTTCCCCAATATCCAAAGCATATTTGAGAGCAGTAGTAACATAATTCTTAGCTAATGTCACCGCCGTAAATAAATCTTTACCTAATGCTAAATTAGCGGCGATCGCAGCACTCAAAGTACAACCAGTCCCGTGAGTATTGGGAGTATCAACATTCTCAGTCTTCAACACATCCAACCGCGTACCATCAAACCAAACATCAATTCCCCGCAAATCTCCCGCCATCCCGCCGCCCTTCACCAAAACAGCTTTCGCACCCAAACGATAAATCTGCTGCGCCGCCGATCGCATATCGTCTAGAGAAACAATCTCTAAACCGCTCAAAATCTGAGCCTCAAACCGATTCGGAGTCACGACAGCAGCCATTGGAATCAAAACATCCCGCAAAAATGCGATCGCCCCGTCATCAATCAATCGATCGCCCGATCGTGAAACCATTACCGGATCGACAACCAAATTCCCTATTCCCAAAGCTTCCACCTGTGAAGCCACCGCCGCCATAATTTCCCGATTCAGCAGCATCCCAGTTTTCACAGCGTGAACCCCAATATCCCCAGCCACCGCCTCAATTTGAGCCGCCACAGCCTCAGCAGACAAAGCATCCACCCGCGTCACCCCCAAAGTATTTTGAGCCGTCACGCAAGTCAAAGCACTCGTACCGTGCACGCAGTGAAACGCAAAAGTCCGCAAATCCGCCTGAATCCCGGCCCCGCCGCCACTATCGGAACCCGCCACAGTCAAAGCCACAGGAATCCTAGATTTAATCATCTTCTTTCAACCCCAGATAAACACCAAAATTCCCCAGACACATCCCAATCATATCTGTGGCACGGGCGTCCCGCCTGTGCTGCCCCGTGGCACGGGCGTCCCGCCTGTGCTTCCCCGTGCCACGGGCGTCCCGCCTGTGATTCCCCGTGGCACGGGCATCCCGCCTGTGCTTCCCCGTGGCACGGGCGTCCCGCCTGTGCTTCCGAAGGGGTTAAAATTCCCAAACAAAATTAGCTATGATTAAACCAAATGTAAAGAATTATTGCAAACCACTGTGAAAATCACCCGAATCGACCTCAACTCTTGGATCTTCCACATCGCCGGCCAAACAATCCTCGTCGATCCCTGGCTGGTCGATCCCCTCGTATTTTACGGTCAACCCTGGCTGTTCACCGCCTACCACAACACCCCCGTCGCCTTCACTCCCAGCACCTTACCGCCGATCGACCTCATCCTGATTTCCCAAGGATTAGACGACCACTGTCACAGACCAACACTCGAACAGCTAGATCGCACAATTCCCGCGATCGCCTCACCCACCGCCGCCAAAGTCCTCAGCAGTTTAGGCTACACCCATATCACATCTTTAGCAAATTGGCAAGAGTTAAATTTTAAAGAAAAGTTACAAATTACTGCCGTACCCGGAGCCGAAATCGGGCCCGGACAAGAAGAAAACGGCTATTTGCTCAAAGATTTAAGCAGCGGCGAGACACTTTATTACGAACCGCACCTGCCACCATTAGAAAAAGTCAAACAGAAAATAGACACAGTAGACGTAGCCATCGCCCCAGTCATCGGTCAAATCTTCCCATTCCTCGGACAAGTCATCATCGGGCCTTCCGAAGCCCTCAGCCTCGCCCAAACACTGAAACCTCGGTTTTTTCTGCCTACAGCGACGGGAGACATCCGAGCCACAGGCATTTTACCAATGTTAGTGCGATCGATCGGCAGCATCCCCGAATTTCGCGATTTACTAGCAAAATCGGGACTCTCCACCCAACTCCTCGAACCCGAACCAGGACAAACCCTGGAAATTTTAGATTTTAGATTTTAGATTTTAGATTTTTTAGATTTGAGATTTTAGATGATCGATATTTTCGATTTTTTAGATGGGAGAGTGGAGATTCAATGCCAAATCCCCAATCTAAAATCCAAAATCGCCAAATCCAAAATCGCCAAATCCCCAATCTAAAATCTAAAATCTAAAATCATCTTGGCGGGCGACGGTTACGCAAAAACTCAGGAATATCCAATCCCAAATCCTGCGGCGGTTTCGCTTTCGGATCGGGCGTCTGTTGAGCAGGAGTCACCGGCACAGTTGCAGCCCGCCAAGGAGCATTAACATTTTGTGTCCGCCCCGGAGGCGGAGGCGACGCAACTTCTCCCGAAAAACCCGTAGCGATCACAGTAATCTTAATTTCGCCCTGAAGTCGCTCGTCAATCACCGCTCCAAAAATAATATTGGCATTCGGATCGACAACCTCGTAAATCGTCTCAGCCGCCGCATTCACCTCGTGCAGCGTCATGTCAGTACCGCCAGTGATGTTAAACACCACACCTCTAGCGCCCTCAATAGACGAAGCTTCCAGCAGAGGCGAAGAAATAGCCTGCATCGCAGCCTCCCTAGCCCGCGACTTGCCAGAACCCACGCCGATGCCCATCAAAGCCGAACCCGCATCAGCCATTACTGCCCGCACGTCAGCAAAGTCAACATTCACCAAACCGGGAATAGTAATAATGTCAGAAATACCCTGAACCCCTTGGCGCAGGATATCGTCAGCAACTCGAAAAGCCTCTTGTACGGGCATTTGTTCCGAAATCACAGACAGCAGCTTGTCGTTAGGAATTACAATCAGCGTATCCACCCGGGTTTGCAAAGCCGCAATCCCTTCCTCAGCTTGGCTGGTGCGCCGCCGTCCCTCAAACGTAAAAGGCCGCGTTACTATGCCTACAGTCAAGGCGCCCATTTCCTTAGCGACCTCAGCCACGATCGGAGCCGCGCCCGTGCCCGTACCGCCGCCCATGCCGGCTGTGATAAATACCAAATCCGCGTGATTCAGAGCATTAGCAACCTCGTCACGAGATTCCTCCGCAGCCTTTTGACCGATCGCCGGATTGCCCCCCGCCCCCAAACCGCGCGTCAACTTCTGTCCGACTTGCAAGCGTTTCGGAGCATTTGAGAGAACCAGAGCTTGGGAATCTGTATTCACACACCAAAACTCGACACCAGAAACCTCGCTGGCAATCATCCGGTTAACGGCGTTGCCCCCACCACCGCCGACGCCAATTACTTTGATTTTGGCGGCACTGCTGGGCATTATGTCTTTGGGATTGACCATAGGATCGATATCAATACTATCTACATTTACATAACCAGACTTGCGTCTAAAGGGATTGGCGGAATCTGCAGCCACCGGAAAATTTTTTACTTCTTCCGAAGGGGGACTGTCTTGGTCAGACCCCTGTCTATTATTAAGCTTCATTAGAGTCGGGGATGGTAGATTAGAGCTTGTTAACTAAACGCCAATTCACAATCAACTATAGGCTAAGTTGCGCGAAAAACTAACACAGATCGATGCTTAATGTTAGCAATCTCGGATTTGGCCGACCTCGCTAGCCCAGACCTCGCTTGACGCCCTCCAGGTACTTGACCGGATCAAGGCAATTGTAAGCAAGGCAGAAGGAAAAAAATGGATACTAGCCCCAGACTCATCGCGATGGAAAGAAAAATCAGAATTTTTTTTCCTGACGCGGGGCGCTATCCAAAAACTGTGCTGATTGCAAGCCCTGCCTATCGATCCTGATGGGCAAAAATTCTGCCTATCGATCGATACCTTCTACCTTCTGTTGACAGAGAATCAATTCTGGGCGCGAGTGGGTGCGGGAGTTGAACTTTCCAAACTGCCGGGGAGTTGTGGCAAATGGACGATCGGCGAAGCAGGATTTTTCAAGTCAATGTAGGCTATTTTGCTTGAATCTATCTGTTTTGGCAATTGTCGCATTCGGTCTAAAACCTTAAGTTGCTCCGCAGTCTTGGAACTGTACGGCCCTAAGTGTACGGTACCGATCTCTGTTTTCAAGATCAAGTTGTTCGGGTTTTGCCAATTAATCTCAAACACTTTCACCGTCAAGCCGCTGAGTCCTTGGTAAAACTTCGGCCAAGAGGCGCGATACTGTTCCAAAGGCCCGATGACTTTTAAAGTGGGCAAAGAACGCTGAGGCTGCGTTCCCGGAATGCTGCCGGGCCCGATCGAACTATTGTGCGATCGTACAGCAGTATAACTATCCGACGGCATCCAACCTCCGCGAGCGTCCAGCCACCCCACTTTTTCCTTGTCACTGTTCGATCTCAACATCGCCGTCGGCTGCGCCATCGCCACCGGCAGGCGTTCTGCCACTTCTATAGTCAAACTCGGCGGAAACAAGTTACGAGTCACCTTCGCTTTAGCGATGGGCCCCGTTGACTCCAGCTTTTGGGCCAGCGCCTGCGGTTGAATCCCCCACAATGATTGCGGGTAAGACAGCGGAACCAAAGACCGCACCGCCTTATCCGATAGCCACTGATTGCCCTCCACCTTCACTTGTTCCGATCGGGCAATCAACCAAGCCGGCTGCCCAATCCACCACAGCAAACCCCCGGCGATCGCGCTTGCTGCCAGCATTTGCCACACAACAGCCGCCAATCGAGCGCGTCTCTGCTGCCGCAACTTTTGGCGCCTGCGCCCTAACTCTGTTTGAGAAACCGCTCCAAAACTAGCCATCTACGTCTTGACAATATAGTAATTAAGGATTAGCACAAATTCAAAACTGTTTAATCTCTGTCTCTTGAGCCCTGTTTTCCCCTACCATTTAACCAGATCCCCGCAAATTTACCCAGACTCCTGCCAATATCAGTAATATCACGGATACCGCTAAGTAATAAAAAATTATTAATTAAAAGTTCCCAATTCCTGCGCCGGGAAAACCCCTTACCAGATAAAGGTTCTTTGGGTATTTAGGGCATTACCCCACAGGGCAAAAGGTTACAAATCAAACTAAACTCAAGTAAAGAAAGTTTAGACTTTCGATTAACTTTTTAACTTTTATTCGGCTTCCATTGTGATCGCACTCGAATTAGACAGATTCTATAAAGCCTGCAACCCCAGCAAGACCCTTGTTGCGGGAGACCCAGGGGATTATCAATACTACATTGATTTTGGTTCCGTGCGGGGCGGCAAAATCATTGAATCTTTACAGCGAACCATTACCCGCATCTCGCCTGACCAGCCAACCTGTCAGCTATTTACAGGACATATCGGCTGTGGCAAATCTACGGAATTGTTTCGACTCAAAGCTGAGCTCGAACAAGAGGGTTTTTGCGTCGTTTACTTCGAGTCTTCCCAAGACTTAGACATGGGTGATGTAGATATCAGCGATATTTTGCTGAGCATTGCGCGCCAAGTCAGCGAAACTATGGAATCCGCTAAAATCAAACTCAGACCGAGCTATTTTACAAATCTGTTTGCAGAAGTGGCAGAATTTTTGCAGACTCCCATAGATTTGTCAGCGGAAGCGGAGTTATCTATAGGCATTGCTAAAGTTACGGCTAAAACGAAAGACTCTCCCAAACTGCGATCGCAACTCCGGCAATATCTCGAACCCCGCACCAACAGCATCTTGCAGTCCATCAACGAAGAACTCCTCAACAAAGCTAACGCCGAACTCAAGCACCAAGGCAAAAAAGGACTCGCAGTCATCGTTGACAACCTCGATCGCCTTGACCCCTGCATCAAACCCAACGGACGCACCCAGCCAGAATACCTGTTTTTAGACCGCGGCGAACAGTTGAAAAAACTCAGTTGCCATGTCGTCTACACGATTCCCCTGACTTTGATTTTTTCCAACGACTTCGGCCGCCTCGCCAGTCGATTTGGAGTCAAGCCCAAGGTGATGCCGATGGTACCAGTGCAAGTGCGATCGGGCGAAGACCACCTCGAAGGAATGGCACTGCTGCGGCAGCTAGTATTAGCTAGAGCTTTCCCGAAAGTTGCTCCCCCTCAACGCCTTGATTTGATTTCCCAGGTGTTTGACTCTCCCGAAACTTTAGATCGGCTTTGTCGGATTAGTGGCGGTCACGTTCGCAATCTACTGATGCTTTTGTATAGCTGTTTGCAGCACGAAGACCCTCCCTTCTCTCGCGAATGCCTCGAAAGCGTCATTCAAGAATATCGCGATGACCTTTTGGGAGCCATCAATGACATGGAATGGGAATTGCTGTTTCAAGTCGTCAACCGACAAAGTGTAACCGGCGAAGAAGAGTCTCAAATCTTGTTGCGAAGTATGTTTGTCTTTGAATACCGCGATCAAGAAGGTCGTTGGTTTGGGATTAATCCAGCCCTAGCAGAAACCAGAAAATATAAGGAGTGGCTGCAGCGCACTGAAGCAAAATAGTTGGGATTTTTGAGATAGCTTCGCCACTCTAAGAACCCTTAACCACGAGGGACTTAGAAAGTATTTAACGGAAAATTCATCGCTCAAAAATCCGAAATTTTACCATCCAATACAGAAATCTGCCAGCGGTTTTTGCCACTGGCAGATTTCTGTTGAATGCTGGCTATAGGCGGTGAATGTTATTGTCCTGTAAAACTTTGCCACCACACTAAGGACTTTGCCCACTCTCAACTCTCATATCTGCAATGTCATACCCCCTATGTCTGTTTTTACCTGTTGCTCTTAACTTCACATAATCCCATCCCGGACGACAATTGTTTTGGCTGTTGTGTTAAATGCCTGCTACAGATATATGGGAGTTGTTTACTAATAGCTAGTCGTCGCTATAAGGATAAACTTAGCGGTTGGCTATTTACGATCTGTAGTCCTTTATATATACCTGAATCAAAAAATCTAAGATAACCTTAAATTTTTATTGGCAAGTCTAGCATTCTATGAGATTGAGAGGTATGATATCTTTACATTGGATCTAATAAATATGTAAGTATTGATAGGACAAGTACGGAAAACTACGTATTTATACAGAGATAAAGCGTGAGACAGAGACGGCGATGTCTAAGTAGATACGCTTTCAGTCACGATTGGCGAGCGTTAGGTAATTGATTAATGCAAAAGAGGTGCACGCATGACCGATCTAATTAAGGTACAAGAAACTGCCAACTACAACGAGCGATCGCTCAAAACTCTGGTCAGGTCAATCACAATGTCTCAACACCAATTCTCGCTAATTTTGGTGCGTTGCAACTACGAGCAGTTGCGGCAGACAATAGCGCAGCGGCTGCGAGAAGTGTCCCCAGTTCCAATTCAAGATATCGTCCTGCCACCTTCAGTTAAAACCCTCTACACGACCCTGCAGGCAAGCACTTTTCACGAGGGGTACTCGCCTGTCGGTGCCGCCTCGGCTTTGATGGTATTCGGTTTAGAAACAGTAGTAGCGATCGACGAATTGATGGCTTCTACCAATCAAGTGCGAGACGAATTTCGCAAAAATTTTTCCTGCCCAGTGATTTTGTGGGTAACAGATGATATCGTGACCAAAATGATTCGTCTGGCCCCGGATTTCAAAAGTTGGGCCGCCGCCACAATTAAATTTGAAATGGGCGTTGACGAATTAATTAATTTCCTCGCTAGGCGGGCCGATACTATATTTAAAATAGGCGAACTTAATCAAGAACTCGCCAGCAGCAACGTCAGCACCATCGCTAATTGTGAGACCTGCGACACCCAGTGCGAAAAACGCGACATGGAGCGCGAACTCAGCCCCAGAGAACGCTTTCTAACTTTTAACTCAGGGCCCCAAAACCCACGACAATCAGATGTCCACTCGTATTCGCCATTGAGTCCGGGCAATACCTTCGATTTGGCGATCGGCTCTTTGCCACGCCGAGAACTAGAATTAGCTTTAAGAGATTTACAAAATCGCGGTGAAGAATTAGAACCCGCCCTCAAAGCCAGCCTGCAATTCGTTCTCGGTCGAGATTACTATGTCAGCGATCAAACCGAAACAGCCTTAATTCACTACCAAGAAAGTTTAGCATTTTGGCAGCAGCAAACGGGCAACTGGGAACTGGCAAACTTGGAAAATTCCGAAAACCCAGAAACCTTCCCCTCCTTGTCGAATCCTGTCCCCAATATTTTATTTTTAGAGAGAGAAGGCATAGTGCTGTTTCACATAGCCCTGTGTCACCGCTTGCAAGCAGCCAGAAACCCGGTTGCCAACCGCCAGCACTGGGAACAAGCTTGGATTAGCCTGGAACAATCTAGAAACGCTTTCTCCCTTGCCTCACGCCTCGAATTGGTAGCTGAGGTGACAGCACACCTCGGAGAAGTGCTGCAGCGCCTGAAAGCTTGGGGAGAGTTGCAAGCATTAGCTGAAAATTCTTTGCAGTTGCACTTCACTTACGGTACTCCCAGCCAACTAGCTCAAGATTACGGCTTTTTGGCTGAAGTTGCCCTGCAAGAGTCGAGGTGGAGTCAAGCCCGCCAGCTAGCCGAGTTGGCTTTGGCGATTTTGGATCAAACGCCTAATGATTTGAGATTGCTGATTGAAGATTTGAGATTGGGGTTTGAGGGAAATTATCCAGAATTTCTCGGCCCTAACGAGTTAAGTAACGAACCCAAATCTAAAATCCAACATCCTAAATCCGACAGGAGTTCGTATCTTTTACTTTTAGCCCGAAGTTTGCGGCAGCTAGGCCAGTGGGAAGCGGCGGTTCATTCTTTGGAGTTGGCTCAATCTCAAAGCGAGCCGAAGTACGACCCCCGACTTTACATCGATATTTTGACGGAATTACAAGCGGTTTATTTCGAGCAGGGAGAGTATCTTAAAGCGTTTCGGATTAAAAAAACCCAGCGTTCGATCGAATATCAATACGGATTTAGAGCTTTTATCGGAGCCAGCCAATTGCAGCAGCAGCGCCAAGCGGTCAATCCTTCAGGCCCCTCAGCTCAAAACCAAGCTGCCATCGCAGCCGAAATGACAGCTTACTCGCGCCAAACAGATATCAATAGCTTGCTAGAAAGAATTAGCAGGGACGACCATAAATTAACTATTATTCATGGGCCCAGCGGAGTCGGGAAAAGTTCTCTAGTCAATGCCGGCTTAGTACCAGCTTTGAAAAATATTACTCCGGGCGCGCGGGATACATTGCCTGTAGTAGTCAAAGTTTACACCGACTGGCTGGTGGAGTTAGAAAATGCTTTGAACAGCGCACTGTACGACAAACAAGCCGAAGAGGAAAGTAAATTAATCTCGAAAGGACTACAGGAAATCCACAAAAGAAGTTGCTCGCTGATTCCGGCTCGCAGCTCGGAAGTCTCTTCTTTTATTATAGAGCAGTTGCGCGAAAATGCCACAAATAATTTGTTGACTGTGCTGATTTTCGATCAATTTGAAGAGTTTTTCTTTGTTTCGACTTCAGTGGCACAAAGACAACTTTTTTATAATTTTTTGCGTTTGTTTTTGAACTTGCCTTATGTCAAGATCATTCTGTGCTTGCGCGAAGATTATTTGCACTACTTACTAGATTGCGATCGCTTCCCTAATCTGGACGCTATTAACAATAATATTCTCGACAAAAGTATCCGCTACCAACTGCGGAGTTTTTCTATCAAAGACGCGCGGGCTGTCATCGGACACTTAACAGAACGGGCGGAATTTTATTTAGAGCCGGCACTGATCGATGCCTTCGTAGAAGATTTAGCAGACGAACTGCAAGAAGTGCGACCAATCGAATTGCAGGTAGTAGGAGCGCAACTACAAGAAGAAGGTATTACCAGTCTAGCACAATACCAGCAATTGGGGGACAATCCCAAAGCGGAATTAGTGAAGCGATCGCTCGAAAGAGTCATCTCTGACTGTGGCCTGGTTAACGAAGACGCAGCTTGGAAAATCTTGTTTTCCCTGACAGATGAAAGAGGCGTTAGACTGATAAAAACTAAACACGAACTCTCATTAGTTACAGGCTCGCAGCCAGCCGATGCCCGCGAAACCGAATTATCGGCGATCGGCAGAAACCGAATTCCCCTACCGCGACACTTCGCCAAAGACCCTGAAAGCCGACAAAAGAAAACCGACAACCTCGACTTAATTTTAGACATTTTAGTTGGTCACGGTTTGCTATTTCTGCTACGGGAAGCCCCCGAAGACCGCTATCAATTGGTACACGACTATTTAGTGCGACCGATCCGCCAAAGATTCGGCTTAGAAGCGAGACTGCACAAAGCAGAAGCAGACAAAAAAATGAGTCAAGCACAGCTCTACCGAGCCAATACTTTTCTCAAACAACTGCTGGGATTAGCAGTGATCGGCGTCATGCTGCTCACCAGTTCCACCATCGCCGCCGTAAATTTTTGGTGGCGGGCTGTGGGTCAAAAACAGCTAGCTGTCGCTCAAACTCAGCGAGCCGAAATCAGTACCCTGACAGCCGCTTCAGAAGCACTTTATTTCTCAAACAACAAATTTGACGCCATGATGGAAAGTTTGAGAGCTGGTAAAAAGTGGAAACAGATCGAACACTCCCAACAAATGTCTACTCTCAAAGACACCGAAATTCTGATTTCTGCCGCCCTCCAGCAGGCAGTTTATGGAGTCAAAGAACGCAACCGCTTGGAAGGACACGGCGATGTAGTTTGGGGTCTTAGCTTCAGTCCAGACGGTGAAACAATAGCTTCCTCCAGTGTAGATAAAACAGTCAAACTTTGGCGGCGCGACGGCAGTTTGCAGGCAACTTTTAAAGGTCATACTAACAGCGTCTCCTGTGTCACGTTCAGTCCCGACAACAAAATCATAGCCTCGGCCAGTTTAGATAAAACTGTCAAAATTTGGCAAACAGACGGCAGTTTACTGGCAACTTTCAAAGGGCATACTAATAGCGTTACCAGCGTTGCTTTTAGCTCGGACGGTCAAACGATCGCCAGTGGCTCTACAGACAAAACTATCAAACTTTGGAAAACCGATGGCACGCTGCTGCGAACGATCGAACAATTTGCTCCCGTAAATTGGCTAAGCTTCAGCCGCGACGGCAAAATAATCGCTGTGGCGAGCGATGACGGTACTGTGAAACTGTGGAGTTCCGACGGTAAGTTAATCGCTAATTTATGGCACAGCGAAAACAGACAACCCTCGAAAATTTACACCGTCAGTTTCTCCCCCGATGGTGAAACGATCGCCAGTGCGGGTGAAGATAAAACGGTAAAAATCTGGAGCATCGCTGCACTCAAACACCCACCAACAGAAAATTCAACACCAGCAAAAAAAGGTGAACTGCTAGCAACTTTGCGGGGACACAGCAAGTGGGTATTTGGTGTCAGTTTCTCCCCCGACGGTCAAACACTTGCTTCTGGAAGTGCAGACGGGACTGTCAAACTCTGGAGTCTTGCTGGTGTTGGCGACAAACGCCCAACCGATGCTAGCAACATTAAACCAGAGAGTCGCTTACTGAGAACTTTTGAGGGACACGCCGATCGAGTTACTCAGGTGAGTTTTAGCCCGGAAGGCAAAACCTTGGCTTCGGCAAGTTTTGACAAAACTATCAGGCTGTGGCGACTCGATGACGTGCCGCTCAAAACCCTCGACGGACACCAAAACCGGGTGCAAGGCGTTACTTTCAGCCCCGACGGCCAAAGGCTGGCTTCTGCTTCTACGGACAACACTATCAAACTCTGGAGTCGCACGGGAGTTTTGCTCGAAACCTTGGAAGGACACACTCAGAGAGTCGCCAGCGTCAGTTTCAGCCCCGACGGCCAGCTACTTGCTTCTGGGAGTTACGACAAAACGGTGAAGGTGTGGAGTTTGACAGAAGATGGCATGAATAATATTCTCCCTTGTCCTTCGGCTCCGCTATTCCCGTGTTCGCCTTCTGTGCTGTTCACTCTCGACGGCCACGCTGACAGCGTGATGAGCGTGAGTTTTAGCCCCGACAGCGAGATTCTGGCAACGGCTAGCAAGGATAAGACTGTGAAACTCTGGACTAGAAACGGCAGGCTGATTAAGACTTTGACGGGACACACAGGCTGGGTGACTGGGGTGACTTTCAGTCCCGACGGCTCAATGCTGGCTTCTGCAAGCGATGACGGTACTGTAAAACTCTGGAATCGGGACGGTCGTTTGCTGAGAACTTTTGAAGGGGCTCACAACAGTTTTGTGTTGGGGGTTGCTTTTAGCCCTGATGGCAAAATGCTGGCTTCGGCTGGTTACGACAATTCGGTGAAATTGTGGAAGGTAGACGGGACTTTGGTGGCGACGCTGCTGAAGGGTTCTAGCGACAGCGTGACTAGCGTTGCTTTTAGCCCGGATGGTTTGTTGGTTGCTTCGGGCAGTTACGATCATAAGGTGAAGCTTTGGAGTCGCAGCGGGACTTTGCTGAAAACTTTGACGGGTCACAACGATAGCGTGATGAGCGTGAGTTTTAGCCCGGATGGGAAGGTTCTGGCTTCTGCTGGCCGGGATAATCGGGTGATTTTGTGGAATTTGGATCTTGACGATTTGCTGGTGAGGGGCTGTGACTGGGTGGGAGATTATTTGAGAACTAATCCTAATGTGAGCGATCGCGATCGGCGTCTCTGTGAGGGGGTTGGGGCAAAACCTTAGTTTTAGTCATTTGCTCCTTTCATTTTTTCTTGGGATACAGTTGAAACAAGCTCAGTTTTTTCAGGATTTTTTACTCTTTTGCTTCGGGTAACATTAGTAGTAAATCATCACAACAATCGCTGTTTTTTTGGTAGAGTTCGCATATCTCTCTTGCTGAGTCACCATCAAAAATACAACTTCGCTCTTCAGCCATAGCTGCTAAGTTAAACATTCTGCGTTCTTCTGCTGGCCATCCAATGTCCATCCATTTCTCCCAAGACCAACCCCTTGAATCAAGTTGTTCTAAGTCAATGGAGCGAGCTGGTATTGGCATAGGAGTTTTGAAAGGTGATGGGTCGAGCAGTCGGGATTTTTCTTGAGCAAACATTTCTTTCCCGAAATCGCTGAAACGGTCTAAATGTTTTTCTATTTTGGCAACTAAGGCTCGCACTTCGCCAAATTGTTCAAAAGTCCACAGCACATTAGCTAACTGATAGAGAATGACAGGATTGGACGGATCGTACTTCAGGGCCTCTCTATACAGTGGCAATACTTTGTTGAACTTTCCATACCCAAACCAGAGGCGATTCGCTTCATCAAATAATCGCTTTGCGTCTGGGAACATTAGTTCTAAATACCCAAAACAATTGTCGTTTTCTTGCTTGAGTTTGCGTTTTTCTATTTGTGATTGACGAGTGATAAACGGAAAACTTCGCTCTTCACCCAGGGCGGCTAAGTTAAACATTCTGCGCTGTTTTGCTGCTGATGAAATACACATCCATTGTTTGTGAGATAAACCCATTGAATTAAGTTCTTTTAAGTCAATGGAGCAAGCTGGTATTGGCATCGGAGTTTTGAAAGGTGATGGAGAAAGCAGCCTGGGTTTTGCTTTAGCAAACACTTCTTTCCCGAAATCGCTGAGACGGTCTAAGTTTCTTTCTATTTTGGCAACTAACGCTCGCACTTCGTCAAATTCTTCAAAAGCCCACAGCACGTTAGCTAGCTGATAGATAATGACAGAATTAGACGGATCGTACTTCAGGGCCTCTCTATACAGTGGCAATACTTTGTTCAACTTTCCTTGCGAAAACCAGAGACGATTCGCTTCATCAAATAACCGCTTTGCTTCTATGATATTCATGTTTTTCCACTCGTTCTGAAAAAGCTGAGATTCTTCAAATTTCTCTAAAAAAGCTCAGCTTTTTCAAAGAATTTTTTACTCTTTTGCATCGGGGAACATTAGTAGTCAATCATCAAAACAATCGCTGTTTTTATCGTCTAATTTGCATATCTCTCTTGCTGAGTCACCATCGAAAAGATAACCTCTATCTCGATCCCGGGCTGCTAAGTTAAACATTCTGCGCTGTTCTGCTGGCGATCTAATGTCCATCCATTTCTCCCAAGGCCAACGCTTTGAATCAAGTTCTTCTAAGTCAATGGAGCAAGCTGGTATGGGCATCGGAGTTTTGAAAGGTGATGGAGCGAGCAACCGGGATTTTTCTTTAGCAAACATTTCTTTCCCGAAATCGCTGAAACGGTCTAAGTGTTTTTCTATTTTGGCAACTAACGCTGGCACTGCGTCAAATTGTTCAAAAGCCCACAGCACGTTAGCTAGCTGATAGAGAATGACAGGATTGGTTGGATCGTACTTCAGGGCCTTTCGATACAGAGGTAGCACTTTGTTGAACTTTATATCCCCAAACCACAGACGATTCGCTTCATCAAATAACCGCTTTGCTTCTATGTGATTCATAGTTCTCAACTTCCTCTTTGACTTTGGCAACAATGTGAATTATGGTCTCGGACTAATGTCTTGATGGTAAGGTCTTAAGTAAGTTTGAAATATTGCACAGAGAAGTTACCTTAATCTCGTCGCATATAATTTAAGTTCGATCGATCGCTCTCATTCTCGCGTCGCAGCTCTTCTTCCTCCTTAAGTATTTCAGAGTCATACCAACCCTTACCATTAAGATAAGTTTCGTAAGCCAAAAGAAACATTCTACGATCTTCAGCAGCAGCACTAATTACAGACCAATTATTCCTATTAAAATTCATCGAATAAAGTTGCTTGAGGTCGATTTCCCACGCGGGAATGGGCAGAGGCGGCCTATAAGAGGGACGTTGCAGTAGCCACTCTTTCATTGTAGCAAAAAGCTTTCTGCCCCTCTCACTCAGACGGTCTTGATAAAGGGATGCCAGATCGAGTGCTTGCACAGCTTCATCGAACCGTTCAAAGGCTCGCAGCACAACCGCAAGTTGATAGAGCATTACTGGGTCAGTCGGGTCGTACTTGAGGGCTTCTTGATAAATTGGTAGAACAAGGTGATAGCGTCCTTCCTTAAACCAGAAATGATTGGCTTTCTCAAATAGCTGTCTGGCGGATGGTCGCAGATTATTTAATATTGCGATATCGCTCTGATTATTAAGTCTGGCTTGTTCGGCTTCCCAAGTTTTTTGGAATTCAGAAAAAGGCAGACTTCTGTCATAGGTAATTGCTGCCAAAAGAAACATTCTCCGCTCGCTAGCAGCAATAGCAATTTCAAGCCACTCATTATAATTAAAAGTCTTTAAGACAAATTGTTTTATGTCGATTTCTATTGCTGGTATGGGCAAGGGCCGTGCATTATAAAGATGTTTCAGCAGCCATTTTTTCCTTCTATCTAAAAGTTTTCTGCCTATTTTGCTGAGAAGGATTTGGTGAAGAGATGCCATTTCGAGTGCAAGTGCTGCCTCATCGAAGCGCTCAAACGCCCGCAGAACCACAGCCAGTTGATAGAGCATTACTGGGTCAGTGGGGTCGTACTTGAGGGCTTCTAGATAAAGCGGTAGGACAAGGTGATAGCATCCTTCCTCAAACCAGAAATGATTGGCTTGCTCAAACAGCCTTCTGGCTTCTGCTGGGTTGACTGCTTTTACGTCTTTTGGTGGGAAGAAAAATTCAGTCATAGCAACACAATTGGGTAGGAGTTGAAACGTTTTATGGGAGGTTTTGATGGTAGTTGATTAGGTAGGTATCCAATATTGGTTGAACCATCTCTCTCACACCGCGATTAATCGTTGATTTAGCTGAATTCAATAATATAGCCAGGCTATTACCTTGATCTTTATTTTGTTTCAAGAATCCGTCAGAAGTTTCTTCAAGCTGTGCGGCAAATTCTCTTAATTCCGCAGCTATCTGAGCGGGTGTTTTATTCACCTCGCCTCCAACTCCCGGTAGAAGACCATCGATAATGTTGGCAACGTTATTGAGCATTGCTTCAGCATCATAAGTTTTAAGGATTCTAGTAGATACTTCTTCAGGATTCAAGGCGGCTCGAATCGCTTCCATAACGGTAACTTGCTGGTTAACCTGTGCTTGCAGTGTGCTGAAAACAGGTGTTATAGCTTCCATTGCTTCTATGTTACCAAGAGCCATGAAATAGTTAAATGCACGTTTGGCCGCTTTGAGATATTTCCCATCTGGGTTATAGCCTGATTCCGGGTCTTTTTTGTTATTGAATACCAGCTCGAATACCTCTTTACGCATTGTACTGGCATACCAACCCAGTTTTTCCTTGGGAAATGTTTCGGGCTGCTTAAGGATAAAGGCAGTCTGAAACTCCGCTCCACCCGGTCGAGTTTCCAAAGGAAGATTTGTGGTGCTTGTATCTTCTTCGATTAGGTAAAATTCTGCATCCTCAGAGAAAGGCTGAGTAGAGAAAAGAATCTCTCCAGTAGTTGCCTGTTTAGCGGAGATGCCTAAAACCTTAGTAATGCCGATAAAACGGTTTCCATCGACCTTCGCCCGCCAGAAGGTATTGATAAAATCCCGATCTGTCCCATTTAATCCTTGTAATGCCTCCGAAATTGTACTGCGATTATTTTCAAGTTCGCTAAGACTCTTATATACTAATCGCTCTCCTTTGGAACTTCTAATCATAATCTTCTCAAATTCAACTCTTGGGTTTGTTTGATTGCGTCTTACAAAGTCGATAAGAGTATCGACAATAGCTGTCGCTGCGTTTTGAGCATTGGGAGCGGATACGTCAAACGTTTCCACATAATCGATATCGCCGGGATAAGGTTGAACAAGCCCTTGAGCGGTAGTCCCGCCAAAACCCAACATGGTCTTGAGCTTAGTACCTGCGGGTAAATTTACTCGTTGGGAAGCAAGCTCTCTACCAATATCGAATACAGCTCGTTTTTCGAGCGGTGCGATATTCCATGCAACAGAGCTACTACCATAAAAAGTTTGAAAAAGATTTTCGTAGTTGATTTCAAAGATTAATCTGCCTCCCTCCAGCTCAACGGGACTAACATTCACTTCATCTCCATATTTATCTCTTTGAACCTCAACTGAGATTTTTCTTAACAGTCCATCCCGTTGTCTAATAGGTCTTTCAAGAAGTTTGTCCACGTCGTTGGGATTGTCTGCTGTATCGCGCATTTCGACCAGCTCTGCGATCCTCTGGCTTAGCTCCTGCAACCTTTCCTTCTCATCTTCTTGGATACTCAAGCTTGCTGCCATTCCCCAAGGGCTTCCAGCCGTTGCGATCGGACTGTGCTTGCTATCAAACACACCGTAAGTAAACTGGTTGCGAGGCCAATCCCCCGTAACAATCCCATAGTCAGCAGCGATACTAATTGCTGGGTTAATATCGTCAATTGGAACGCTTTGGAATTTACTCGAGCTGACCGGACGGCTCGTGGCAGGATTGAAGTAAGGCGATTTGACACCTCTGTCGAGGTTGTCGATTTTAAAATCTCCAGGGTTTTCCAGAGTTCTGATAATTTCCTCGACATCGAAGACATAGACACCCCCGTCGCCGCTCAGGGTGGGGTAGGAAGCATAGAGGTATTTGTTATCGTTAGAAAGTACCAAGTCAGTGGTTGCCCCTTGCGGTATCGGTCGAGTCGCCGCCACCAGTTTCGGAGTGGGTCCAAACGGGTCTTTAATGATGCCGATATTGCTTCCTGCCCGCACCCCGTCTATGCTCTCAACTCCGGTTTGCGGACTGTCGTTTTTCGCGGCCACAAACGCATAGGACCCATCGCGCATCACCGTGACAGCCACCGCCCGATTGACATCAAAGTAATCTAGGGAACCGCCCATTAGGGGGTCACCCAAACTTAGCGCCGCATAATCGTTGGCAGTAGCGGCAAAGCTAGTGGGATCGTCGTTGGTAATTGTTAATACGCCAAAGCCCTTACTATCATTACTGGTGTTAGTAAAGGTCATCCGATTCGGCTCGGCGGTAGCAGCCATTCCCTGCACCCCAGCAAAAGTATTTACCACACCAATCTCCTGATGCCACTTGCGGGGGTTCTGGCTTGGATCGAGAGGTTGGTCTTCAGGATCGATATTCACCGCGATAATCTGGCTAGTTGGAAAGCCCGGTGCAGTGGCGAAGAGCTTGCGCCCGTCACTGCTAATAGCTATTTCATTTAACCCACCCGTTACTGAGCTTAGGGAGATAGTCTGGATGACCTGATGATATTCTTCGGAGAAGGGGTCGATGTCCAAAACATAAATGTTTCCTCGCTTCCCATCAGAGATGTAGGCATATTGGTTGCGGGGGTCGATGGCAATTGACCGAGGCGTTGCACCAATAGGCAAATCGATCGGGTTGATGCCGGGGGTATCTGGTTTGGTGTCCACCTGTTGCAACACCATCGGATCGACCAATGCCACACGACCAGACTGCTCCAGAGCCACGTAAACGCGGGTTCCGTCACTCGTCACAGCTAAGTCTCGCGGTCTGTCGATCGCGCCATCTCCCACAGGAATAGTAGAAAGCAGTAAATTAGAACTGCTAGAAGCTGCCACAACCGACTCGGGATCTGTACCGTCTAAAACTGCAACAGCATCAGCTCCTTTTAGCGCCGCAAAAACATACTCAGCTCCCGCGTCCAACCAAATGGGATTGCTGTTGTATTCGATCTCCTCATACACTGGTTCCGTCAGGTTCTGATCGACCAGTTGATTCTGCCGTCTGGATAAGGAAATGTAAGACTCACCCAAAACTACAGTATTAGGTACTTTAACTGCCACTTCAAACTGGTTGTCTCCCAAAGTTGCGCTAAGGTTGGGCAATATTGCCTGTTCGTAAACGCGATCGCCAACGTAGAATTTCACAACTAAGTCTTCGAGCCGGCTGCCCTTGGGATCGCCCAAATTGCTCGCCAGAACGTTACTGGCTTTGAGGAAAAGAATCGGTTCGTTACCCTCAAAGGGTTGATTGTTTTCGTCTTTGAACTTCAGAGAGGCTGCTTGAAGTTTAGGTGCGGCTGCGGAATTGGAAGCTGCTGGTGTTGGTATATTTAGGTTGGCTTCCAAAGTCGCAACGCCGTTTGAGTTTCGTTGGACGCCCAACTCAGTAACTATTGGCAATCCCACTTTAGGGATCGCGATTACTTTGACTGAAGAGATGTCGTAAGAAACTGTAAACCCAAAATTGGTGACAAAGTTGCTTGGATCGATCAACTGACCGATACCTCCCAAGGGGTCAATGATACCAAAAAATGCTAGGGGGAAATCGTAGTTAAGGGTGAGTTGACCTTTGACTAAGGTGGCATCTCCGGTGGGACTTGAATAGACAATTATATATTCGCCTGGCCTGACAACCCCTGGATAGGGTGGCGAGGAGGTACGAATTGTGCCGTCATCCCCAACTACACCAGATTCTTCTTGAAGCCAGATTGGTTTCCAGACACCAGTTTCATCCGGTAACGCACCCTTCCGCATGAAGTAGACCTCAGTTCCCGCAGGTAAGCCCTCTGGTGCTGGCACCGCTAATTGAACGGGCTGTTCCAGAGAGCTATCGCCAAAGTTCAAATTAAAAGCCCCGGCAAACTCAAATCCAGTCGGGACTGGCAGCGATAACTCGGAGCGATTTAAGGAAGCAATGCTGACATTTGTATCGCTGTTCAAAGCGCCGGGAGGCATCATCACCATAAGTTCTCCGTCGCTTGAGAGGACGACGCCGCCAGCAGCCCCCACGGTTGCAGGCCCGCTTCGCGGCGCTTCGACTCGCACTGGAATTGTTGCTTCTGCTGCACCGTAAATCGCAGTCACCGCAGCATCGCCAACGCCGACTGCTGTAATAGTGCCGTCGGGACTGACCCTCAAGATGTTGCTGTTGTTGCTAAAATAGCGCGTACCCGTACTGGCTGCGGTTAAGTTGACCTCGCTCAACCCAGGGTTCAAGCCGAGGGACAGTTTCCGGGTTGCGCCAGGTGTCAGGGAGACGGCATCCGGGTAGGGGTCTAGTCCGTACATTTCGGCTAGTATCTGATGCAATTGAGCGTCTGTTGTCGGTTGCGGCATCGCCCCAATGCGAATTGGGGTCACTGCTTGCAGGTTGTTTCTACTCGCGCTCAAAATCGAAGTGCCGTTGGTTAAACCTGTCACTTTCCCGGCTGCGTCTATTGGTGCTACTTCTGGATTTATTGAAGTGTAAGTTAAATAAGAATCTGGCAGCACTACACCTTTTTGGTCGGCAAAATCTCCGAGCACAACTAATTCCGTATTTTCTCCTGCATTGAGGATCGGATTTCGCTTCACAAAATCTAGATTCAGCAGGGGAACATCGCTGACGTTGACTGTCACCCGCGCGGGAGTTGAACTCCCAAAAGCGTCGCTGGCAAGGAAATCAAAGCTGGCAATTCCAGAGAAGCCGATTGCTGGTTTAAACGATGCTTTGTTCGTTAAGGGATTGAAAATTACAGTGCCGTTTACTGGATTGAGGACGCTAATTGTCAGGGGGTCGCCCTCTGCATCTGTGGCCTGATTGTCTAATGAAATAGTTGTCTCTAATTCTGTATAAGTCCGAGCGCTTGTCGGTGAAACAACGGGCGGATTGTTGTCAGAATTCGGGGGATTGGCTTCGGCGAGCAATTGTTGTCCTAACGGAGTATTGCGCCATTCTCTGTCAGGATTGATGACTGTATCTAGCAGCGGTGCGTTTCCTATTGCGCCACTAATTTTAAAGATTAGGTCATTGTAATCTCTGTCTGAGTTGGCGGCCGACATATCTTCGAGGGCAAAGGTGTTGCCGGTGCCGGTAATGTCGGCTATTTGTAGCAGATGAGCGGTATCGTTGGGATTGGCTGTGGCGATACTGAATAAGGGACGGTTTTCGGGGAACAAATTTCCCGAATATGAGGATTGGAAGGATGATTGTATTGTAGCGTTGGGGACTAACATGACGGCAAAGGTGTCGCCTGGTAGCATGGAGAAAGTTTTGATACCCTGATATTCGCCGCTGCCCCAATCCCCGTCGAACGGCATCGCACCGGTGAATTTGGCTCCTTCTTTCGAGTCGCTGATGACAATATGTCCGTCGGTGGAATTGCTTAAAACTCTACGGGATGCTTCGGCAATGAATTCTGGAGTTCCTGGTGTAAATGCTTCCATTCCTGACAGGCTGAAAATGCCAAGCTCGCCTTCAAAGTAGCCACCGTCAAACTGATAGTCAAATTTGACTTGTCCGTTGGCATTTTCTACAAGGAAAGTGCCGGGACTGGGTGAGTTGGCTGCTGCTGCTATTGAGAGATTTGCTTGGGGATTGGTATTGCTTTGGAAGTTGTCGGCACGCTCTGTTAAATAGGGCTGACTGTCTGCAATACCGTCATAAAATTGAGCCGATTTTTCTGCCTCTAACGACAGTAAACCGCTCGATATATCTGCGGGTTTTGGCGCAATTTCGGTATCGGAATACCCGGGTTGAGATCCGGCAGTTTCTGTTGGAGTTGAATTGCTATTATAATTGTTTGAAGTTGGTGAGGGTGGGGATTTAAGAGTTGAGGGTGAAACGCTGGTTTCGACTGAGGCTATCTGTGCCGTACCTGCTGCTGTTTCTGATGGAGTTGAGAAAAGTGCCGGTATGGGAGAATCGGTTTGTACGCTAGAGTTTGAGTGGGAAATTAGCGGGTCGGGAGCGAGAGAATTAACGACAATTTCCGGGGGGTTTTCAGTCTCTAATTCTGCTGCTGTGAAGGTGACAGCGATGTCCGTATCAATTGTATCCGCAGTGAATTCTGCAAGAGCGAGAGCGTCTGTTTTTGGTGGCAATTGTTTGCTTTCAAATTCGGCTGTTATTTCAGCAACAGGGATATCGCGTTCAACCGTATCATCCGCTTCGGGTGTAGCAACAATTGACTCGGTTTTTGTCACCAATTGTTCTGTTTCAAATTCGGATGTTATTTCAGGGAAAGCGGTATCATATTCAATTAAATCGGCAACCTTTTCTGTTTCTGTAGCAATAATCTCAGCGGTTGTTGTGGGAAATTGTTCAGTTTCAAATTCGGCTGCGGTTTCGGTAACAGCCCGGTTATTTTCTTGGGTATCAATAGCCTTAGATGCGGGAATAACTTCAGTAATTTGGGTCGGCAATTGTGACGCAGCATTAGAAAGATTGTCATCGGTTTCTCTTGGCAATTCTTCGCCAAAATTATCGGCAAGCGAATCTGTTTTTGCAGGAGGCTGTGACGCGATAGAAGTAGGATAGCAGAGTTTCAGCGGTTGGTGGAGAAGCAGCATTATTTACAGCGTAGTCGGCTTCAGCCGGCAATTGAGGAATGCGATTAGTTGCAGTTGTGTCGGTTTTAATTAATTCAGCACCTGCTGACTGGCTGACAATAAATTCTGCTGATACTGGCAGTTCAATTTCCGAATTTAATTCAGTAGGGATAACACTGGGTGTCTCTGGGGGAGAGGCTGTTTGTTCTATTTGTTGCGATTCTTGACTATCAGATTTACCAACTGTTGATGTTTCTGTTGGTGGTGATTCTTGGCTGTCTGAGTTAGCAACTGTTGATGTTTCTGTGGTTGGCGATTCTTGGCTGTCTGATTTACCAACTGTTGATGTTTCTGTTTGCTGAGGTTTTTGTTGGTCGTTATCAGCAGTTATCGATGGTGTTTCTCCCTGGAATTTATCACCGGAATTGGTAACAGTTGATTCTCGGGTAAATTTCGGCTCTGATTTATCCGATTCACCCTTCAGTTTTTGAATTAACTGGGAGTGAATTGATGCGGAGAAGGGGTCAACTAATTGGCTGAGGGGAACGATTTTGGATGTAGCGCCCGTGACTCGGAATGTGATATCATCGTAATCGCGATCGCTTCCTTGAATCAGTCCCATGTCTTCCATGACAAAGAGTTTACCTTCTCCTGTAATATCGGCAATTTGACCGATACTGAAGCCGTCGCTGGGATTGTCTGTCGCTATAGAAAATAGGGGTTTTTTGTCGCCACCGATTGCGGGGTTGTCGTATACTTGTTGTACGGTGCCGTTGGGGACTAGCATGAAGAAGAATTTGTCCCCTGGCGTCATGGCAAATGTTTTTGTGCCGAGGTATTGCCCGGAATTGAGGTTTTCTGAGCTGTTAGGATCGGTGTAATATGCTCCTTCTAAATCGTCATCCATTGCGATGTAGCCCTTTGTCGAGTTGCTTAAAGCTCGACTTGCTGCTTCTTTGATGAACGCCTCGGAACCGGGAACGAATTTTTCCATTCCGAGTAGGCTGACGATGGCTAGTTGTCCGCTATACCAGCCGCCGTCGGATGTGAATTGTATGCCGATTATTCCTTTTTCATCGACACTGAATGCGTTTGAGTCAAAGTTGATGTTGGTTGGGGGAGTTGAGGTTTGATCGGGTTCTGGGGTTGAGGTTTTATTGGGTTCTAGATTAGTGGCTGTATCTAAGTTTTTGGTGGTGGAGATTTCGGTAGGTGAAGTTTTGTTGGGTTCGGATTTGTCAGTCGTTGATGTAGTCGCAACTGAGGTTTTGTTGGATTCTGATTTATCAGAAGCTGACGCAGTTGGAGGTAATGTTCGATCTAGTTCAGGGTTTTCAGCGGCTGATGTAGTTGCAGGTGATGTTTGATCTGGTTCTGATTTATCAGTCGTTGATTTAGTTGCAGGTGATGTTTGATCGAGTTCAGGGTTTTCAGTGGCTGACGCAGTTGCGGGTGATGTTGTATTTTCTCCTGAATTGTCAGACGTTGATGCAGTTGCCGGTGATATTTTGTTTGGTGATGACTCGAAGAAGAGTGTAAGCTGTTGTACCTTTAAATAGGGTATAATAAAAAAGGAGTTTAGTCAATCTCTACAAAAATGCCAGCTAAAA
>NZ_JAUBOZ010000047.1:0-59038 GCF_036700475.1 Microcoleus sp. T2B6
GGAGAGGGGGAGATTGGGAGAGGGGGAGAGGGGGAGAGGGGGAGATTGGGAGATTGGGAGATTGGGCAAATCTTCCTTCTTCCTTCTTCCTTCTTCCTTCTTCCTTCTTCCTTCTTCCTTCTTCCTTCTTCCTTCTTCCTTCTAAAATCGTAAAAGCTTTAACTAAATTGTCAATATCTGTTTCTGTATTGCCCAAGCTGATAATAAATGTTAGATGTTGGGGCATGGGAAGTTCTGCGGTGACACCGAGTTGAGAGTGCAGAATTTCATCTGCAGCAAATCCTGTGATTCCTAAATCTGATACTTTTACTGTTAGCCTGGTTCGGTCTAATGCTGCAAAGCCCGGTGTATTTAATGGTTCTAAAACTGATAAGCCAGGAATTAGACGGATGCGCGATCGCGCTTTTTCTGCTAGCTGTAAAGTTTGCGCCATTAACTCTTTGCCGTGGAGTGCCATTTGTTGGCGGGCTGCGTCTAGGGATGCTAATAATAAGTAACTCGGACTGGTAGATTGTACTAACTGCAATGCTCTATTTAATTTTTGGATATCTATGCGATCGCCCTTGACGTGCAGCATCGATGCTTGTGTCATTGCACCGAGGGTTTTGTGGATTGATTGTACTGTTAAATCGGCGCCGACTGATAGTGCTGGTTCTGGCAAGTTTGGATGAAAGTTAAAGTGCGCGCCGTGGGCTTCGTCTACTAATAACGGTATGTTGTATTGATGGGTAATTTGGGCGATCGCCCGCAAATCCCCGCAGACGCCATGATAGGTTGGGTAAACTATCATTACTGCTTTGGCGTCGGGATGTTGTTCTAATGCGGAGGCTGTGGCTTCTGGGGTGATGCTGTTGGCAATATCCCAATCCTGGTTGTACTCTGGATTGACAAAAATTGGAATTGCGCCGGATAAAATTAAACCAGCAATTGCCGATGAGTGGATATTTCGAGGTAGGATAATTTTATCTCCTGGGCCGCAAGTTGCTAAGATGGCGGCGATTATTCCGCAAGTCGAACCGTTAGCCAAAAACCGAGTTGATTGGGCTCCAAATGCTGCGGCAGCCAAGTATTGAGCTTCGGCAATTGCACCTTCTGGGTTAAAGAGATTATCTAACTCCGGCAATTCCGGCAAATCCGATCTAAATACTGCCGCACCGAATAAGTCAATTAGGGGTTGAGAGATCCCTTGTCCGCCTTTGTGTCCGGGGGCGTAGAATGGGGCGTGTGGGTGATTTGTGCGATCGCGCAAGGCATCTAATAGAGGCGTTTGTTCTTGATAGTTTGCTGGTGACACGCTTAATCCTGATTTGATTATTGGGAATTATAGCAACCGCCGAGGTTTCACTGGACGTTATTAATTGCTGAAACCATTGCTGGCAATTCCGCGATCGCATCGACTTCTTCCTTTTTCCTTGCAATCGCCCACAAGCAACACCGTCTCAATTTCAAACTTCTCTAAAATGACTTAACATCGACTGCTTAAGTATGAAACCCAAACAGTTGAAAATCCTGGCTACTGCTTGACTTATGGTTTGTCTAGGGGCTGTGGTTTCAGTTACCGCACAAAATCCTACCACAGTCTGCGGCTATTTTTCAGCTTACTGTGGTGAGGAAGTTTTGGACGATCGCGCACTACTGTCACAAACTACCAAGACGCTTTAACCGATTGACCCAAAAGCTATCAAAGTTAAGCTTTAATTCAAGGTAGATTATTGAGTCGCGATCGCCACAAGTTCTACCCTAATTGGGTTTGCCAGTTCATGGCATAAGTTTGAATCTGTTCTGCCTGGTCAGTACCATTGATAATTTTACGGGCACTCAAGAAATCCGTATTGTTGCCAGAAATACAGTCATCCAGTTTCATCCCCGTAAATGCACCCCATTTCATCCCATCAACTAGGATAAAGAGTGCGATATCAGGATTCATGACAAGATCCGGATCATTCACTAAATCTAGCCCTAACACATCTGAATATTTCCGATAATTGTAATCATGGGTCAGTTGCACATAGCCCCGTCCATAGTAGGGATAGTAGGGTAGGGTTTTGCGGTCATTTTCCCCTTCTGGTTCGCCCAAATAATAAGATTCTCGCACGGGTTGGAAACTGTCTGCTGTTTCATGTTCAACGGTTGCGAGAATGTAAGCAATTTGAGCTTGAGACGTAATCCCTTGGCGATGAGCTTCTTTAACAATTGCCTCAACCGTCGCATTTTTATCACCGCCTTTCCAATCAGGTAACTTTCCAGCACCCTGCTTGGCATCGAGTAAAGCTTTAGCGGTTGTTGCCCCTAACACATCCCCGCCATCAAGTTTACGGCTGGCTTTAAAACTTCTTAAGGCTTCTTGCGTTTGAGTGCCGTAAATCCCATCAACTACCTCTAAAAGATGATTAGCGCGTAAGATGGTTTGAATTTCTGCACAGAATAGTTGATCTTCCACTAACACTCCAGAGTCAATATCATCAAAAGGGATCGATTGCTTTTGGTCAATCACGTCTTGGAGTTTCAGGCCGGATGGTTCGCTGGAAACAGCACGAGACTGTCCAGAAATTAATTGTGTCAGTTTAGTTTGCGTTACAAATCCCGCAATTCCATCAACCTGCAAGCCTTGTTCAGCCTGAAATTTTCGGATTGCGGCATCAGTTTCGCTGCCAAAGATACCATCTGTTGTAACTGAAATGCCAACGTTGGCTAAATCTTCTTGAAGTTTGCGGACTCGTTCTCCCTGCATCGGAGGTATCACCAGACGCAAATCCCCGTCTTCGTCGCTGCTGTATGGAGCTGAATCAATTCCAGGGGAAAGGAAACTCACATGAAGGTGATCGTCATGTCCCGCGCAAGGCGCTACCTGTGTAATTTCTGGATCGTTGAATAGAATTGTCCGAATACCCAAAATTGGATTATTGTAGAATAAATATACCAATTCTTGAGTGCGTTGGCGAGAGTATTTACTATCGTAATAGGTGAGAGTAATTTCTTCATCAGTGTTAGCAACAGGCGCAATATCAACATCGAGTCCGTGTTGATGAGTGCTATGGGGTGGCATCGGCCCTCCGTCTGGAAGACTAATATTTCCAATGCCAATCCGAGGCCCATTGGGATAGAGTTTGGCCCACTCGGTACAGATGTATTGGA
Organism: Microcoleus sp. T2B6; assembly: GCF_036700475.1. Classification (NCBI taxonomy): domain Bacteria; kingdom Bacillati; phylum Cyanobacteriota; class Cyanophyceae; order Oscillatoriales; family Microcoleaceae; genus Microcoleus; species Microcoleus sp. T2B6. Next base: position 3,136 of record NZ_JAUBOZ010000047.1, read on the forward strand.
GAGCCTGAAGGACGTTTGAGTGACCATAGCACTTGTCAGGGATTCCGTAACATTCATAGCCAACTCCACTGGCAGGCATTTGTTCAAAAAGACCACGCGTTCCCCAACTGAACTGCTCAAGTTCTTCTGCTGTGAAACCAATATGTGCCGTGCAGTGGGTATGGTTATGTTGCAAAGTTTTAGAGCGTAAGTTGCGATAGATTTCTAATACCATTGTTAATTTCCTTTTTAGAGTGTGTTTTTCTGTTGCAAGATCGCTTTTTAGGAAGGCGATCTTCGCCAATGCCAATGGCAAGGTAACGGAATGGTTAACATAATGACTCCTGAGTAACAGCCGATCGCAACCACTATATCCCCGAAAACTAAATTCAGCTTTGTCGATCGTCCAAATACCTGACCAGGAATTTCAAAGGTGGTACCCGCCAAGTGATTTATCCGTGGAATCAATCCAAAATCGAAAATCGAAAATCACTTATTGCCCCCGCATTTATCCGTGGGGTCGCCTCTAAAATCTAAAATCTAAAATCTAAAATCGATTGACCCATTTCACGAATCCTTGAGAATTGCTATAGTTCGATCGCCCAAAAAGCAGCGATTTTCCCCACAGGCTGATAATTGCGATCGGCCAAAGTGCGAACAGGCTTACCCTCCGCAACATCCCAGAGTGCGATCGTCCGATCCCAGCTTCCAGAAGCCAGCATTTTACCGTCAGGGCTAAAGGCGACACTCTCAACCCAGTCCTGATGGCCGATCAAAGTTTGAATCCGTTTACCCGTCGCCATATCCCAGAGTCCGATCGTGTTGTCAAAACTCCCAGAAGCGAGAGTTTTGCCATCAGGACTAAAGGCGATACTCAAAACCCCTTGGTGATGACCCCTCAAGCTTGCAAAAATTTGACCTGCAGCCAGATCCCACAGTATGATTTTGTTGTCAAAACTGCCAACAGCCAGAGTTTTACCATTAGGACTAAAAGCAATACTCAAAACACAATTCTTGCCATCTGTCAAAGCGCGAATCAGTTTACCCGTAACCACATCCCAAAGTTTAATAGTTTTGTCGCTACTCCCAGAAGCAAGAGTTTTACCATCGGGACTAAAGGTAAAACTCTCAACCCAACTCTGATGACCGGTCAAGGTGTGAATGAGTTTACCAGTAGCCAAATCCCAGAGTTTGATAGTTTTGTCGCTACTGGCAGAAGCAAGGGTTTTACCATCAGGACTAAAAGCAATCTTCAAAACCCAATTTTTATGACCCGTTAACCTGTCAATAGATTTACCAGTAGCCACATCCCAGAGTTCGATCGAGTTGTCAAAACTTGCAGAAGCAAGGGTTTTGCCATCAGAACTAAAAGCAATACTCAAAGCTCCTTTTTGAGCGCCTCTGAAAGTTTTAATAACTGTTCCCTTAGCCACATCCCAAAATTTGATACTTTGGTCGAAAGTCCCAGCAGCGAGGGTTTTACCATCGGGGCTAAAAGCGACACTCCAAACAGAACGCTGTTGCTCTGCCGAGGGATCGATCTGCTGAATCTGTGCCACATCCTGAACTTGAATAATTCTGTAAGACGCCAATCTGGTTTTTTGATTAAAAAGTAAATTTGCATCAATACTACGCATCTTAATTGTCCATTTTTCTCCCGCTCGCCACTGCCACCCTGTCAAGCAATACGCTAATATCAATGCTAAACTACCAAAACCAGTCAATTTTATGAAAAAATTGTGGTATTTTTCTTTGCGAAATATCGCCTTAAACTCCATAGCTGATTTCCTCCCTTAACCCTGAATAATATTTAGAGGCTTCTACTTTGACCATCTAAGAGCCGCGATTTATGCGATCGCACACCTGGCGGTCTTCTGTACTAAGATTGACATTAGGATTATTGAAATAATCGCGCATCCAAAAGCAACCATGCTTTAATAAAGCATCGAGTTCTAATCCCTCTAAATTCCACAAAATCATCGTCGTATCATCGCTACCCGATGCCAAAGTCTTACCATCAGGGCTGAAACTAAGACTGCGAACCGCCGCAGTATGCCCCGGCAGAGTAGCGATCCAAGTGCCATCCGGTTTCCAGAATTTCAGCGTCTTATCGTCACCCGTCGAAGCTAATATTTTGCCATCCGGGCTAAAACTGATACTATTAGCTGCCACCCTATGCCCCGTCCACCTTTTGAGCAAAGTGCCATCTGTTTTCCAAACTTTAAGCGTGCCATCATTGCTAGCCGAGGCAAGAGTCTCACCATTTGGGCTGAAACTAACGCCATAAACCTGAGCCTCATGCTTCATAGTATTTAGCAAAGTTCCATCCATTTTCCACAGTTTGACGGTCTTATCAAGGCTTGCTGAAGCAATAGTTTTACTGTCAGGACTAAAACTAAGACTCTTAACTGAACCGCTATGTTTAGAAAGAGTATTGAGCAAGGTACCATCTGGCTTCCAAAGATTCACTGTGGTGTCATAACTTCCAGAGGCGATCGTTTGACCATCAGGGCTAAAACTAACGCTCACAACTTGAGCTTTATGACCAGAAAGCGTATTCAGCAACGTGCCATCTTGTTTCCAAAGTTTTACTTTGCTATCCAAACTACCAGAGGCGATCGTTTGACCGTCGGGGCTAAAACTAACGCTAGAAACTGGTGCTTGATGCCCAGAAAGCGTTTTAAATAAAGAAGCATCTCGTTTCCAAACTTGAGCCAAGCTATTAGCACTTCCCGAAGCCACTGTGTCCCCTTTGGGGCTAAAACTGACCCCCAAAACAATATCCGTTTGCCCCGTCAAAGTTTTACGTAAGCTATTATTAAACTTCCACAGTTCAATGCTATTATCAATGCCGGCAAAGGCAAGAGTTTGACCGTCGGGGCTAAAAGAAGGGCTCCGTCCAGTTAAAGTATTCAGTAAAGTACCATCGCGTTTCCAAACTTTAACAATATTGTCAGCACTGGATGAGACCAGTAACTGATTATCGGGGCTAAAACTAACCTTGAAAATATGAGTATTATGCTCAAAAGTTTTAACTAAAGTGCCATCGGGTTTCCAGATTTTTACCGTCTTGTCTTGACTTGATGAAGCGATAACCTCACCATCCGGGCTAAAACTAACACTCATAACCGGCGCTTTATGACCAGAAAAACTTTTCAGTAAACTGCCATCGAGTTTCCAAAGCTTGACCGTTCCATCCGCACTGCCAGAAGCAATAGTCTGTCCGTCTCGACCAAAACTAACACTACTAACCGGCCCTTTATCCTGAATGTTTTTCAACAAAGTGCCATCGCGTTTCCAAAGCTTAATTGTTCCATCAGTGCCACCCGAAGCAAACATCTGACCATCCCGCCTAAAACTCACATTAATAACCTCCCCTTTATGCTGAGAAAGAGTATTAATCAAAGTGCCATCGGATTTCCAAATTTTAATCGTCCTGTCCGCACTAGCCGAGGCAATAATTTCTCCATCCGGGCTAAAACTAATGCTATAAACTTCGTTGGTATGTCCCGAAAGAATCCTGAGTAAAGTCCCATCTAATTTCCAAAGTTTAATCGTATTGTCTGCACTAGCAGAGGCAATGATTTGATTGTCAGGACTAAAACTGATGTTATAAATAGGAGCTTTGTGACCTTTCAAGCCATTGGATTCTCTGATGCGATAAATAACGGATTGCAGGGCTGACACAACCTCCTCCTGCGTGTTTGAAGAAACCCAAACTGCCTGTTTCATTATTTTTCTGGCTTTTAAAGCTTCTATCAAAGCATCTAATTCTCTATCGGAGCTAAAAAGTTGTTCAGCCGATAGCGCTAAGCTTCTGCTTTGGGCTTGTTGATTTTGATTCCATTGATAAAAGAGAAATCCTAATGTCACAGCAAAGGCTGTAGCAATCAGGCTAATTTTTCGCCGCAGGTTGTTACGCCGGCGTCGGAGGCTGCGCTGTAAAAATTCTGCCTCTACTTCGTTAAACCAATTTTTATCGTATTTGAGATGTTCGTCTAATACGTTCAGATAAGGGTTGGTATCCCAGAGAAATTCTTCTTGTTTTTCTTGGCGGCGTTTTTGGATGCTGGGTTGGCGCTTCCAGACTTTAATCAAAGTTGCATTAACCTGGTCAAAAACGTTTTGAAAAGAGAGGAGGCTGCTGTCTATAAAATTAACAAGTGGTTCTATTTTTTCTTGAAAACTAAGTGATTTTTGTTTGCTTTTCCACTCGATAGCTGCTGGGGTTAGCCGCCGTTGCACAATTAAATTTTCCTGATGTTCTCGTTCCCATACTATTAGCTTTTGCCATCCTCGCATCAAGACATCATGAGCCGGTTCAACATAGCTTTTGCCTTCGGTATCTCGCCCTTTTACTAATAGACGTGCGGCACAAAATTGCTCAAGGGCTGTTTGGACTCGTTGATTTTCCGGTTCGGGATAAATTAATTCTTCATCTAATACCCGCCGGCGAGCTAATTCACCACCGCCTACAGCTACCATTCGCAGCATGATGTGGCGGATGGTTTTTGCATAAGCACGATCGCTTTTAAGTAATTCGTCATATTCCGCGTCTGCTCTTTGGGTGAGACTGCGTGTAACTCCGCCCAATTCTTCATAGTCTTCTTGAGTAATTGCCCGATTATTTCTTTTCCCTTCTCTGACGTTTTTAATATAGTTAAAATAAAGTTCGCTCAGGGTGAAAGAAAGTAAAGGTAGTGCTCCGGGCATTTGTGCGACTTCATCAATTAATTGGTCTACCAACGTGGCCGGTTCAAAATACATTACCTTAGCAGCAGCAGGATCGACAATCGCTTGGCGTAATTCTTCCCGTGTCATGGCGGGAACAACAAATCGTGATTTTTTCCAATAGGGCTTTAATGCTGTATCTCTAAATTGAGGTTCAAAATCTGAACGTAAAGTTATGACGATTCGCAAGCAATCAGGGAGAGTTTCTAAGGATTTTTCTAACCAGTTTAAAAATAATTCTTGTTCTTGGCTATCTTGGCTGAGAGTCACTAATTCTTCAAATTGGTCAATGACTAACAGCAATTTTGTGTGTGAATTAAAGTTTTTCCATGCACTGAGTTTGTATAACAAGCTTTGCAAAGTTTGTCCTTTTTCCAAAGTGGTAGAGCTAGTGCTGGCTTCTGGTAAGTCTTTGTCAGAAACCAACTCGTTAGAGATAAGTGATTCTGGTAAATTTTCGTTTTCTAGGGCAGAGTTTAAAGCACTGAAAGGAGACTCACCCGGACGAATAGGAGAGAGGATGCGGCAGTTGGGTTGAGTTTTTTTCAATTGGGGAAGTAATCCAGCTTTGACTAAGCTAGATTTCCCTGAACCTGATGCGCCTAGAACCACAGTTAAGGGATGTTCTGTGACGAATTCAACTAATTTTTCAGTTAAATCCTGTCGCCCAAAGAATTTGTCGCTATCTGCTTCTTCAAATGATTGTAATCCTTTGTAGGGATTGGTGTTTTCATTGAGTTTGGGGGCGGGGGGCAATTGATTAATGTCAAAACCAGGAAGAATAAAAATATATTCGCCCTTATCATGGTGTTTTAACTGTGCAAAACCAGGGGTTTGTTTAGCTGCTATTTTGCCGAATTCTGATTGTAAATAGGCATAGAGTTCGGTTGCGGTAATCACGCCATCTTTGGTAAGGTCTGCTTCTCCCTCAAGCGCCTTGAGTAAAAGTTCTGCAAAGGGAGAGTGATTGGAACTTTCGCTTCGCTGTCCAAACCGATACAGGGAGTCGGCGGCTTTTTCATCATGCGCTGCTGAGGTAATGACTTGCTGGGCGCAGCCTGATGTGTAGCGAGCGTACCGTTCGCGATATACTTTTTGCGATCGCACTGCCTCCCGATGAACTGCCGCCCAGCGAAAAGTCCCAGCAAAGCAGCAATCCAGGATAATTAACGAATGGCGGCATGGCAGTTGGATTAAGCTATCGTGCAATCGCTGCATCGACAGCCAAGTGTCGCTATCATCTCGTTCACCATCTTGAGGAATCAAAAAGCCAGCCGGGCCTTCTGCATTGTCGAGTCCATCTAAGGCGATGCCATGTCCGGCAAAGTAGAACAAAATGCGATCGTCCGCTGCAACTTGCACTTTATTGCCATCGGGAAAAACCAGTATTTTCTCGGCAAAGCCTGCCAAGAGCTCGCTGATATTAGACAGAGTGGCATCTGTATCTAACAGTAACAAAACTTGGTATTGATACTTTTCCTCGATCAGATGGGCAAGTTGTTGAGCATCATTGGCTGCTGTTTGCAAGGGGGGAATGTTGTTAAAATAGCGATCGATACCAATCACCACTGCCAGACTGCGTTTAATCTCCGACATTGTTTAATTGCCCCGACTAATTTATTTCAAATTTCAGTTTAATGCGGGCCTAATTGTCAACCAAAAACTAATTGCTAGTTCTTTTAAACTGATAGAGTGCCTGTTCCTTTGACTGACCGAAAGCATCCAGCATACAAGCCCCCGGATTCATCCCTTCGCAGACTCAGGACCCAGAAATAAAAAACCTGTATCCGATGAAACTTGCCCCCCGAATTTATCCGTGGGGTCAATGCTTCAATTCTAAAATCTAAAATCTAAAATCTAAAATCTAAAATCGATTGACTCGTTGATTTTTGATTCACTGGTTGTTGCACGGGAGAACGAGGCCAGAGACCAATTAAGCCAATAGCGGCTGCGATTAAAAACCCAACTAGCCCAATTCCTAAACCTGTTATCTTGGAATTATTTTGTGTTTGAACGTTTAGCGTATCCGAGCCAACTGGATGTGAACTGGTGAGACTGTTCGAGGCTGGAGAGGAACTTTCTACGGGAGTTTTGGCAAGCTGTTGTGCAACAGGTAAAGGGTTAACTGTATTTTTAACCACAGGCTGAGAATTCATACTCTCTGGCTCATCCTCTACTATTGCCGCCACCAAAGGCTTTACTAATAACTGAGTATTGCCATTAGGACTTGGGAAAAGAGCCGCTGCCAGAGCATCTAACCCAGCCTGATGTGTAAAGTAGCTAAGATGGTCGCACGCAGTATCCGGTAATAGGATTTTGGGCGCAGGAGAGCGATTAGCACTGACATTTTTGATGCTCGTTAAAGCAACGGCAATATCATTAGGTTGACTGAAAAATGCCAATTCTACAACTCTGTCTTTAGTTTTACCAAAAAGGTTGCTCAATAACCGCTGTAAGGGATTGGATTCCTTGTCTGGTTGAAATTCTAGAGCTTTTGAAACAATTGAGCGATCGCCCGCAATAATTGTGTAGGGAACCCCGGGGTCGGGATTTTCGGCAAGTTTTTTCAGAAAAGGAGAATCCGGTCGCATTTGCTCTAGCGAGTAATCATTTGCTTCTAAAAACTCCAGTAATTGAGCAACTATTTTGGTCGGCCAAATAATTTTTGAAAGTTGATTCAACCCTATCCCAAGCGCTGTGAAAACCCAATCCTGTACTGTAGGCCAAGGAGAACCCCCATTAGGTGTCCCTAACATCACCAAGTGCTGGACAACCTGATTCCCACCTTCTCGCTCGATAAACCAGCGAGAAACCAAACCCCCCATCGAGTGAGCCACAATATCCAACTGCTTGCCGTGATTTCCTCCCAAACCAACTGCTTGCAATCTTTGACCTAACAAGCGGCTATTTTCCTCTATGGTTGTTTGGATATTCTCGTAGTCAAAAGTCAAAACTAAGTCATAAATTTCTGCAATCTGTCGCTGTTGTCCGTCCACTTCTACTAACGTCTGTCTGACACTAGGAACCATACTTTGCGTGTCCCCTATAATCCCGTGAATGTAGAGAATGATTCGCTGGGCTTTGGCAACTCTAGCTTTAACTTGCTCTGGATTTTTTTCGTAGCTGACATCACCTTTTTCGCTGACCTCTGCTACAGCTAAAATAGGATATTCATAAGGTCTTCCCAATTTTTGATGGGCGACTTTTTCAAAGAAAATTCTGATGGACCCGTGAAGGCTGCGACTGCTAACTGTTGGTTTGGGTAAGCGTTCCAGCGTAATCTCTGTTTTGCCATCTTCTGTTCTCGCCCCTCTTCCTAATGGCAAGAAAAATTCCCCATCATAAGCAAAAGGTAATATATGCTCATTTTCCGCTAATTCTTGATTGACCAACAAGTTGAGAGGGGTTGTTGGTGTCACCGCTTCATAATCTTCTACATCACTTAACTCCAAAGCACTTAACCCTGGATCAGTGCCTCGGCTGGTTGTAAATTGGAAAGATTCACTCACGCGATTTTGTTGCCGCAAAATCGCAGGTAAAATCAAATTCCCTAAATCTCGACTCGCTTGCGGTACAGTGGTGAGATTCACTTTCGCTTTTAAAGTTGGATGAGCTTGAACTTCGACGGCACCCTGTTGTAAGGCAGTGCTGCGATTAGCCTTAATTGGTTGAGCATCTTGAGGTCGGACAATTGTAATCGTGACTTCCTTTGTCATCCAATCATCATAATTTCCTTTTGCTCTCACGGCTTCGCGAGTATTAAGTTGTGCCATCAAGGTATTCAGAGTTCCCTCTGTTTCTCCAAGAGAACGAGTCAGTTTAGGCGGCGCTAGTCCATCTTGTTTTAGCAAGCTAGCATCAAATTCTGTGGTACATACAATTAGCTTGAGAATATCCTTATATTCAGTAATGCCTTGTTCAAAATATGCGTCTGGCACTTGAAATATAATATCATCAAAGCTGGTAATACTAGAGGGATTTTCTGAATTGTTGGCGGGGAGCAATATGCTGCTATCTCTGTCAAAAAATGGAGTGTCTACGGCAAAACTTTCGGAAAGAACGATTACATTACAAAACAACTTCTTGTCACTTTTATTAGTCAGCCTTATTTGGATGTTTGGCGCTTGCCACTCCCCATTGTCATAGGCGTAATCGACACGCATCTCAGATGAGGAGATGTTTCCGTCTCTATCCCCTGGCGAAGATTCTTGCTGACCGCAAAGCAGAATTATTTCCATTTCCACTTCGTCGGTTTTAATGCGGCTAGTCGCAGGAGTGGAGAGTTGTAAAATGTTATTCCAACGGGCAATATGTTCTAAACGATAAATCACCTGTAAAGCAATTTCATCTGTGTATCCCGACTGATTTGGTTCTTCGGGGATCGGAGCAACTAAAGGCCGGTTATTATCAGGCTGTAAAATCCAATACTGACCCTGACTGACTAACAGATGGTAATCTGCATCTTTAGCTTCATTTACCTGCTGCACATACAAGGAAGGTTTGTTGCCAATTGCTGCTTTTGACAGTGCTTCTTGCAGATTTTTGATGCCTTGGACTTCACTTTCATCGCCCTTAATGTAAATTTTCAACGCTGGCAACGGCAAACTTGTCACCACGGCCCAATAGCTCTCAGTTTCTGATAAGCTGTCTTGACCGTTAATAATTTCTACTTGGCTGCGTTGTGGCAATACCTGAGTTACTCGTGCTTCGCCTAAAGCTTCTGAAAGTTGGCGCAACTTTTCGGGACTGCTGCCATAGGGGAAAAATGCTAATCGAGTATCTCCCCCATTAGAGGGTTTAGGAATTCCGTGAATAGACCCTCCATCAATTACCCAATTCCGAAGGTTTTGACTGTGAGTTAAGGTGAAGTAGTGAGGCCGTTCTTTAATAGCACCGCCCAAGAAAGGTTGGTCTAAATCCTGCCTGTCGGTTGCTTCTACTTGCGGCGACTGTTCTTTGACTTTGCCAGTCACGAGAGCATTCATATTTCTCGCTAAATCTCGATAGGTTATGTTGCCATTGGTTCGCTGTAGTGTTTGCAGCAAAAAGTAAGAGAAAGCTCCTCTAGTTTCTCCATCCTCAGTTTTGTATTCTTTCGCCAGTTCGTAGTCTCTACAGGCCGAAAACAAAATGTGTTTTCCCTTGGGCAAAATGACACCTGTTGTCTTTTTTTCTGATTCTTTAGAAGTGCTTAATATTTCCTGGATTGCTGGTGCGTCTTCGGCAAAAATAAACGTGCTTAGGGGTCGCTCTCGCGAGTCTACTAAGGCGCGGCGCACTGTTGTTTCTGCGGGTAAGTCTCTGGTGCCCGAACCGGAGTGGCAGCAGTCAAGAATGACAACAATGCGGGGTTCTTTTAGGGCTATTTTGGATATGAGGTAGGCTAGTTCTTTATCAGCTAAGTCCCGACCATTTTCTGCACGGCTGTCATAGCACACTAAAGTTTCATCTAAGCGGTCTGCCTCTAATTCCCAAAATTCCTCTGGTGATTTCTCTTGAGCGCCATGACCGGAATAGTAAAATAAGACAACATCTTCGCTGTCAGCGTTGCACAAATGCTGCTGGAAACCGCTGATAATTGCCTGACGAGTGGCATCTTGATTGAGCAGTATCCAAGGTTGGTCTGTAGGCTCTATCAGTTTCCATTCGCTATCTTGAGTAATTCGCTCTCGCAGATAAGCTTCTATAGCTTTAATATCGTTAACACAACCTTTTAAGGGAGGGACGAGAGGATTAGATGCGGGAGAATAGTTGTCAATACCAACTAACAGCGCGTAAATTTTTTTTGCCATAACTGCCTTGTTTAATTAAAGTGTTTAAATTGGTTTTAATCGTTAATAGCTAATATTTTCTAGCTATTAACGATTCTAGGAAATGGAAAAATGACACCAACTCTCACGAGCGGGAAATAAAATGTACCCAAAACCTTCCATCGGGGATACAGGTATCTTTAATCATTCCGTAGGAGTAATGCAGGAACTTACCCTTTTCATCGTTTCCGTCTGGCTCATTGCGATCGTATCCATCGGCGAACCATTCCCCATAAGGATCGTGAACAATGAAGCCTGTGCTGTCATAGCCAACGAAGACAACGATGTGACCTTCTGGATAAGTAAAATAGCCATGTACAACTGCTGGGTTTCCACTCGCTAACCAATCTGTAACTTGTTCAATGGTGGCCGTTTCACTGTAGTTATCTTTCGCTCCATAGTCGCGCACAATTTGAGCTAGATCGTAACCACTATGCCGGCTTAATCCTTGATCTAAGGCATAGTTGTAAAGCTCATCCTCAAACTGCCCCTCACTGTGCCGACGAGGAATCTTTAGATACTCCAAACACATCGCTATTGAAGTAACATTGCAAGAACCATCAGGGTTCATTTCATTATCTCTCTGAGATTTGTAAGGAACCGGCAATTTAACTTCATCGCGTTTTGGATAAATTCTGGTAGTGCCTTCAAAAACTTCGGCGTGTTCTCCAAAAATATATCCAGTCCAAGTATTCTCAACAGGAGTATCAGCTAAGGTGATTTTTAAATGACCGCGCTCAACTTCAAATGATGCAACTCTGAGGGTGACGCCGACTTTGAGATTGTGTTTTTCTGCCGGCAATAAAGCATCGGATTGCAACGGTTTATTTTTAAGGAGAGTATCTTGGATAATTTTAACCTGAATTGAGGGAACCCCTTCCGCTCCTCGCGTTGCTACTTTATCAACTTCGAGGAGTTCGGTAGCTGTTCGTTTTCCCAAAAATCCTGGTTCATAGCAGCGATTTAGTTTTTGGAAGCGTTTTAAAACAGCAATAGAAACAGGGCCAAAGATATCTTCTACTGTGGGAGAGAGTAGCCCTTGAGCGATCAGAAGCTCTTGGATTTCTAAGCTTAACTCTCGATCGGCTACTATTTTGCTGACATCGTATTTGATATTTGTCTCGACAAAATCTTGGAGATGCATCCTTTATGCCCCTTTGTGCCTAGGCGTTCATTGTTGCATAGACCGAAACAGATTTGGATTGGGAGAAACTTTTTGCTTAATCCTAAAAATCTGTGACAGCGTAGGTTCAATCGTAAGAGAATAATTCCCAAAAAGTTCCTAGCTTTTAGTTGAGTCTTAAATTAGCCAAAAGGCCAGCTCGCCACTGGCCGTAAGTACAGGACAGAACCTGTACTTTTGGCTAGGTGTCGTGCAAAACCACAGGCTGGCAAGGCTTTTCGGAGGGCGATCGATTGGGCGATTTGAGATTTGAGATTTTAGATTAAAGAATTGCTCCCACGGGCTGTAGCGATCGCACGTGATGAGTACGCTACGCTTTTTTCAAGGGTTCACGGCTTGTACCGGGGGGCTGTGACCAAATTGCTTTCGGTCAGCCTAAAAAATAAAATACCAATAAACCCGGTTGCTTGTGTCTACTCCAAAAAGCCGATAAAAAATGGTACAAAATATCAACTTTAATAAATTTTCACTATTTAGATAGATGTCGTATTTTGAGTTTTTTATCTACGCTGATTGTATCGAGTTATTAATAGAATTGCCGTGATTTTTCCCAACCCTAGTCCATTTCCAGGCCCGCAGATTCCCAGTACCGAACCGGGGCTCCCGACTATACCCGCATCGCCACCAGTGCCGGGCCCAGTTCCCGAACCGATTCCCGGCCTTGTACCGGAACCGGTACCTGCGCCAATTCCCCAGCCAATTCCCGAACCGGTGCCGGAAACTGTACCCTCTCCAATTCCTCAAACAGTGCCGGAACCTATTCCTCAGACAATCCCTGAACCGGTGTAAATTATGTTTTAGTCGATCGCGAAATTTAAGATTGTTTGTCAGGCCGATCGCAAAAACCGGCTTTCTCCCAAGTCCCCAATCTTTTTGTGGAATATCAGACTTGAAAAAACTCGGTTTTTGCGTAGATTATCGATTAATTGAAGTTGAGCGCAGTCTCTTTACAAAGGTCAACAGCAGACAAAGGAGTCGATTTGCCGTCCTCGTATTCGGCCAGGACATCAAAAACACAGCCCGCCTCCGAACCCTCGTAGTCAGCTCGATCCCACTCAAAACCTGCCTTTTCCCGATCGGGAATCGGGGCCTCTAGCTCGTTTTCTCCCCAAGTATCCTTATCGGGAGGAGACATATAGACGGCTGTCATCGTCTTGCCGCTGTTGTTAACCACCGAAACTTTGACCATCTGAGCGAAAACGCTAGCTGCTGTCAGCGCTAACAGGGGCAGCGACAGCCCCACAGCGATCGTTACTTTGCTTAACAAGTTGTTAAGCATTTAGCCATCTACCTCAAGTTAGATATTTATTCAAGCTTAGCTGTGGAAGTTAGAACACACACGTCAGATATATTGCTGATACTTATGATATTTTGAAACAGTGATATGTTTCTAAATAGCTATGCTTACTGCCGGAATTGTCGGACTGCCTAATGTTGGCAAATCTACTTTGTTTAATGCTCTGGTTGCTAATGCCAAGGCGACTGCTGCTAATTTTCCTTTCTGTACGATCGAGCCAAATACGGGTATCGTGGCAGTGCCAGACGAACGGTTGAAGGTGCTGAGCAATATTTGCAATTCCGCGCAAACTGTGCCGACGCGGATGGAATTTGTGGATATTGCGGGTTTAGTAAAGGGGGCGAGTCAGGGAGAAGGACTGGGAAATCAGTTTTTGTCTCACATCCGGGCTGTGGATGCGATCGTCCACGTTGTCCGCTGTTTTGACAATGACGATATTATTCACGTTGCGGGTTCTGTCGATCCCCAGCGAGATATTGACATTATCAATCTCGAATTAATTCTAGCAGACTTAGCTCAAATTGAACGCAGGCTCGATCGCACTCGCAAGCTAGCCCGCAACAATAAGGAAGCTCAGGCCGAAGTGGATGTACTCGAAAAATTAGTCGCCGTTTTGAATGCGGGGAAACCAGCGCGGCAGTACAATTTCACAGAGGAAGAAGCTGAATTAGTTAAAGGTTTGGAATTACTGACCAACAAACCAATTATCTATGCTGCTAACGTGTCTGATGACGATTTAGCAACGGGAAATAACTATGTCGAACAAGTGCGGGAAGTAGCAGAAGCAGAAAAGGCTAAGGTTGTCATAGTTTCGGCGCAAGTTGAGTCAGAATTGGTGGAGTTATCCGAGGAAGAACGAACGGATTTCCTAGAATCTCTGGGGGTAAAAGAAGGTGGCTTGAAATCTCTGATTCGAGCTACTTATGAATTATTGGGTTTGCGGACTTATTTTACTAGCGGCCCGAAGGAAACTCGCGCTTGGACAATTATCGCGGGAATGTTAGCACCGCAAGCTGCAGGGGTTATTCACTCGGATTTTGAACGGGGTTTCATCCGGGCCGAAACTGTAGCATATGAAGATTTGGTTGCTACGGGCGCGATGAATGCGGCTAAGGAAAAAGGCTTAGTTCGCAGTGAAGGAAAAGAGTATGTTGTACAAGAGGGGGATGTGCTGTTGTTCCGATTTAATGTTTAGCTTTTTTAAGGAGATGGCCGCATGAAAATCGACATCTTTTCGCTGGCAATTGCTTGGCTGGTTACTTCAGTGAGCTTTTTTATAATTTCCAAGCTGCCCATCGGGGTAGATATTGACAGTTTTGGAAAAGCGATGATTTCGGCGGCGGTTTTTGGATTGCTGAATGCTTTTGTGCGGCCTATTTTTGTTGGAAATGTTGAACCCTTTGCGTTGCCAACTTATAGCTTGTTTGCGATTGTTATCAACGCTGCTATGTTTGGATTGGCGGCTTGGCTAGTCGAAGGATTTCGGTTGCGGTGGGGAATTTGGAGTGCAATGCTTGGGGCGATCGCCCTCGGTTTTATTAACTCTCTTCTCTATGACGTGTTGGATAAGCTGCCAAATGTACGGTAGATAAAGGTAACGCGCGGGCGGAAGGAAGGGGCGGGTTTATTCATCCTGTTAGTTATCGCCAATATTTCAGGTGAAACCCGCCCCGACGGCAAATATTTTAGGTTTAATTCCCCCATATCAGGTATTTATTTTTTGGTATGGGTTGAGTTATTAGCCTTCACAGTAGTCGATAAATTTGTCGGGAACTAGGCGCAATTCGCCCGATCGAAAGCGATCGATCGGCATCCAAAATGCAGTATGTTCCCCATCTCCGTCTGCAAAATCCAGACTCTCCAATTCATAAAATTTGGAAGCGACAAAATCGCACTGGTATAGTTGTATTAATTCATGTCCGGCTTTGCCATTATAAACAAAGAAGTTTTCCAAACAAGCCAAATATTTGATATTTGTTAACTCGGCTTGAATTTCTTCTTGAAACTCTCTTCGCAAAGCGTCGATGCTGTGTTCTCCAAATTCTATGCCACCGCCCAAAGCGCGGTAGAATGTTTCTTGTTTTACCGGATCTTCGCATTCGGACACGAAGATGCGATCGCCAGATCGAATCAATCCTAAAACAATGACCCGAATTTTACCTTGCATAATATAGCCATCAGTCATTAGTCATCAGTCATTAGTTATCAGTTAACTGGTTCCTAGGCTCTGCCTAGGAATCAATGTCCAGAGGCTCTGCCTCGCTTTCGGAGCAGCTTTCATAGGAGGCAGAGCCTCCGGATATGTGTTACCAGGCAGAGCCTAGTAACGAGTAGAATCCGCCCCTAATGAGTAATCACTAATGACTAATTATCAGCAGCAAAACCCTCTCTGCTCCTCCTATTTTCAATTGGCCAGTCTATATTTTCACCGCCGATAATTAGTTTTTCAATCGTTACGAATTCTTTACTGAGTTGCTGGAAAACATTAATCAAAACGTCGAGCCCAATTGCATCGCTAGTACCTAAATCAAACCAGCAGCGAGCCCAAGAACCTTGATACTCCATTTCTCCCATATTGTGCATCAAAGCCATCATGCTTTGGTCGGCTAGATTAACATCGTAATTCATATCACTGATGTCTAAGCCTTCATCTTGAACTTGCAAATTTTCCGCATTAAATCCTCCCAGTTTTCCCAAGAAAAACCAAGAGTCAAACACTTCTTCAACATACTGTTTTTCACCGTTTGAAGGCACGTTGCTGAACTTCAGCCAAATCCAGAGGTCAAAGGGGTTAAACTCGCGAAACTCTACTTGCATCAATTTTATCAAAGAAAGGGAATGGAATTGCAGGAATTGGATTGCAGGAGAGAGGAAAAGTGGGAGATAGGGAGACAGGGAAAAGTTTCCTCCTGACTCCTGACTTCTGACTTTCCCTCTGACTCTTTTTATAGTGGTGGTAAGGCCGCCGGCCCCCAGACTCCATCTGCATCTCTGATTTTATCGCGCATCGGGTCGCAGTCGCGAGATTTGCTGTCGAGACGGTTCCGGGTTCTGCACTGCTGAAAGAAGATTTCGGCTACTAAACTGCGCGGCAGTTGGTCGGGTTTTGCTAAGGCTGCCTCGAAGTTTTTGCGGGCTTCCTCAAGTAAGGTTTTGTTGCTGTCTTTTCCCTGGGATTGGGAAAACAAGATTTGTGCTTTTAGATAGAGAACTTCTGGATTGTTGGGCGTTTCTGCTAGGGATTTGTTGGCAAACTCTAAAGCGCGATCGTACTTTTTCAAGTCTCGATAGCCTACTGCCATGCCGCGATAAGCTAAGTAGCGGGGAGAGGCTTTTTGTTCGAGTCTTTGAATTGCTTCGTTGGGGTTGGAAAAGGGCAGGTTTGTGGCTAGCATTAAGTCCATGTAGCCTTTGATCAGGTTTAGTTCTGGGTCGTTGGGCGCTATTTTGTCGGCGGCCTCTAGGTATTGAAATACTACTCGCAATTTACTCAAAGCTTGGGGTGCGCCTTTGGCTGTTCCTTCTTTGGCTATAATGTTCGCCCCTTCTAGAAAGTGACCGGCTGCTGTGTAAATATTGCCGCGCAAGGGATTAGTTTTAGTCAAGTTTTCGCCGACTTCGCGGGTTTTTTGCGCGTAGGAATTCATCGAGTTGAAGTCTTTTTCGATGTAGGATAGGGATGCGGCCATCGCATAGGCTAGCGGCTCGTTTGGTTCGGCTGATAGTGCTTGTTGAACTTGAGTTTTTGCTTGTTTGTAGTTTCCTTGCTGAAACATTGTTTTGAAAGCGGTTTCGGTGTTGGGCCCGATCGCCTGCGGGTTGCTGCTGCGAAAGGGATCGCCCGCTACTGCTGAGTTAATGCAGATGCTGAGGGCGATCGCTCCTGCACAGGCGATCGCCCGCACTGTCTGTTTAGAACTTAACATTTGCTTGCCCACCGATGCTAAAGGGTTTTTCGTCATCGTCAATTCTCTCAATGGAATATACTGTAAACTAGAAACAAGAGAGTTAAATTCTCAGACTATCGGGCCGCGGTCAAAAAAAGAGTGAAATTTGCTTGATTTTTTCTAGCTGTTGCGGTATATTTTAATAATGGGAGTGTGACTTTCAGTATATAGACGCACAGATTTCCATTATTAAAATATACCATCAAAAAACTCAAAAAGCAAACACCAATCCTGAAAAAAAAAGAAAATTTTTGTTAAGATTTATGTAAAATAATTGTGGGCTAGCGGCCCCAACCAAAAACAGCCTTAACTATCAATAGCACAACCCGAAGTTCCCCGATCCAACAATAACTATTTTTCTGAGTGTTAACTGTAGACTGTTGAGTGTTAACAACTGCCAACTACCAACTGCCAACTACCAACTGCCAACTACCAACTGCCAACTAACAACTGCCGTTAATGCTTTATCTAAAAAACTTAGTATATCATCCTACCGCCTGTCCGAATCCTATTCTGAAAAATATTAACTTAGAACTGCCATCGCAGCAAATGGGGCTGATTGTGGGTCGCAGCGGTTCAGGCAAAAGTACGCTATTAGAAATATTAGCAGGTTTAGCCGAAAAAACTAGCGGCGACATCCGTTGGCGGGAACAAGAATTAACACCAGAACACTTGCAACAGTTAGGAGGGTTAGTATTCCAGTTTCCAGAAAGGCATTTTTGCGGAGGCACAATTTTAGAAGAATTGCGGTTGGGGCATCCTGAATTGGGACAAGAACAAATTAACTCAGCAATGGCAGAAGTGGGGCTCGGACATTTGCCGCTGCGCGCTTCCCCCCACGCTTTAAGCGGCGGACAACAGCGCAGGGTAGCCCTGGCGGTGCAGCTAATTCGGCAGCCGCATTTGCTACTTTTGGACGAACCGACGGCGGGTTTGGATTGGTCGATGCGGCGGCAGTTGGTAAGCTTGTTGAGTAAGTTGAAAAGTCACTGGACTTTGTTGATTGTTACTCACGATGCTAGCGATTTGTTGAGTGTAGCCGATAAATTTTGGACTCTAAACCACGGGGATTTGCAGGAGGTCGATCGGGCTAAATTAGAAGCTAAGGAAACAAGTTGCGTTTGATTTTTATGGCGTTTCCAATGGTTTCCCGGCGAATAGAATTCGCGTCTAAATCAATTGGCAGCGAATAAAATTCGCGTCTACACAAACAAAGTCCGCCTGCGCGGACTGAAGAAATTATCGGCGAATAAAATTCGCGACTACACAAACAAAGTCCGCCTGCGCGGACTCAAAGAAAAGAGTGGAAATAGAATCTGATGAATGAGATTAAAATGTCTGTGTTGCCCCAGATGAACGAGTTGTGGCAAAAAACGCTGAATTGGCAGCCGGATGAGTCGCAGCAACAACAATTTCAGCGGCTTTACGAGTTAATTGTCGAGGGAAATCGCTCCTTGAATTTAACTCGAATTACTGAGCCGATGGAGTTTTGGGAAAAACATTTGTGGGATTCTCTGCGGGGAATTGCGAGACTGCTGCCAGCTAATCACAATTCGGCGGAAAATCCAGAATTGGCCGCCGAGTCGGTGCAGAAAGCGATCGATATCGGGACAGGAGGGGGTTTTCCTGGTCTGCCAATTGCGATCGCCCTGCCGCAACTATCAGTTACTTTGCTCGATTCTACACGCAAAAAAATTACTTTTTTGGAAACAGTTGTGCCGTCTTTAGGGATAGAAAATGCGGCGACTTTGTTGGGCAGAGCCGATGAAATTGCCAGAGCGCCACAGCACAAACAAGCTTACGATTTAGCCGTTCTCCGAGCAGTGGGAGCCGCTCCTCTCTGCGCTAAATGCGCGCTGCCTCTGCTGAAAAATGGCGGTTTGGCTGTACTTTACCGTGGAAATTGGACGGTGGAGGAAGAGACGGAGTTGCAAAGGGCGATCGAGCATTTGGGTGGCACAGTTGAGTCAGTAGAAGCATTCACAACGCCGACGAGTCAGGGTGCGCGGCACTGCGTTTACTTGCGGAAAGTTGTACAGCAGTTCGAGCTTCCCCTGCGCTAGTAGGGACACGGCACAGCCCGTTAGTGTCAACTTAATGTCAAAAGTAGTATTAGTATACCGTCTACCGATTAGGTCCCGATCCCCCCTAACCCCCCTTAATAAGGGGGGGACAAGAAATATTCTCAAAGTCAACCCCTACTCCCCTTGTTAAGGGGGATTTAGGGGGATCGAGACTGGGCTAAAAGCGAGATTTCTCAGGGGTTTCAGTCTTAAGTTGACACGAAGAAGGGCACGGCGCCGTCTGCTTTATTTCATCTAATTGAAAACTACCCGATCGCCTTTTCGTAGCGCTGGTTAATTTCCGCCCAATTAACCACATTCCACCAGGCTTTCAAATAGTCGCCGCGCAAGTTTTGGTACTTGAGATAATAAGCGTGTTCCCAAACATCGTTGCCCATAATTGGATAATTTCCCTGCATGAAAGGAGTGTCTTGATTGGGAGTAGTTGCAATCTCAAGTTTGCCGGCTTTTGTGCGGACTAGCCAAACCCAACCACTGCCAAAACGCTTTGTACCTGCATCATTGAATTTTTCTTTAAAAGCGTCAAAACTGCCGAAAGTTTGCTTAATTGCTGTGGCAATTTCCCCTGTGGGTTCGCCACCACCATTGGGACTCATGATTTTCCAATACATATTGTGATTTAAGTGTGCGCCGCCGTTATTGCGAACAGCCGTGCGAATATCTTCCGGCACTTTACTCAAGTCTCGCAGCATATTTTCCGCACTCACGTTTTTTAGTTGCGGGTATTTGCTGATAGCCTCGTTGAGGTTTTTAATGTAAGCGGCGTGGTGTTTGTCGTGGTGAAATTGCATTGTCCGCGCATCGATGTGCGGTTCTAAAGCATTGTATTCGTAGGGCAGAGGTGGCAGTGTAAAAGGCCCCGGAGTTTGGGCTATTTTTGGGCTTTCTGCAGTTGGACTTGGTTGCGTTAAATTATTCCCTGATGCTTGGCAAGCACCTCCGGTAATAGCTCCGACGCTGGCAGTCAGCAAATACAAGAAATCTCGGCGTTTGAGAGTCATAAAAAGTACCTAAGTGAATTATTAACTGTTTTATCTCAGATTGAAGCAAAATGGGAGTGAGTTGAGAAAAAAAGTTGTATCGCCCGAATGGATGAGACGGATGGGCGATGGTTGTGAGAGTTTCTCAAGTCTACGCTAATGGTGTGTGCGTAAGTAAATCTCGCGTGCTCCGGCTAACCAACCCGGTTTCTCTGTCGAAACCGGGTTTTTTTGCGATTATTCTTGGGACAAACGCTGGATGGCTTCGCCTCCAAAAAGCCGATCGGCTGCTTGGAGAATACCGGGAATTTTAGCAGCGTGGGGACTGTGGGCTAGGCAGCGGCGCAAGTCTAATTCATCGAGGCGATGGCGTTCCGCCCCGCAAGCTACGGCTTTTTGGCCGGGGAACCAGTGGCCCGCATTACCTAAAAGGTTGTAGCGCATCTTGCAATAGTCGATCGTATCGTAAGCCTGCGCCAAATTCCACAGCCACAGAATCACATAAATATTAATACCTCCGGGAGTATTTTCGATAGTTGGTAAACCGACGTGCCAAGTCTTAAACCAATCTTCTCCTAATTTATCAATTGCTGCTTTTTCTAATTTTTCTAATATCGGAGGCAAAATTTCATCAGCTCTATCTAACAATTCTACAGCTTTCAGATGCTCGTTAAAATCTTCAGGTTTTGCTGCGCCCAAACTCAAAGTGTGTACTTGCGGATGCGACAAACAAAACAAATCATTAAACACCATCGGACTCAACGGAGAACACAAGTCTACCAATTTTTGCGGCGGGCTGTAAAGTTGACCGCCTTTGTCGGAAGGACTGATAATAAAAACGCCCATATCGTGACGTTTAGCAGCTTCAATAGCTGGCCAATTACTTTGATTGATGTAGTACCAGTGCAAGTTAAGATAATCAAATTGATTAGTTTCAATTGTTTTGACAATCACATCCGTCGGGCCGTGAGTGGAAAAACCAATAAACCTAACTTTCCCTTCTGCTTGCAACTTTCTCGCCACATCCATGCAGCCGCCCGGACGCATAGAATCCTCTAGCAATTCCCACGTATTAATGCCGTGCAGCGACAGTAAATCCACGTATTCTAGTTGCAAATAAGCTAAGGATTTATCAAAGTCTTCGCGGAAGTCTTGCGAGTTTGGTTTGGGGCTAACTTTCGTTTGCACTATCAACTTTTCGCGGGGAAATTTCGGGAAAATCCACCCCAGTTGCATTTCGGAAGTGCCGTAACCGCGAGCTGTTTCTATGTGATTTATGCCACATTCAATCGAGTAGCTAATCGTCGCTTCTAGATTTTGTTGATTGTCTGAGGGAATTTCATTGGCTGGCACGTCTTGCCATTTATACTGATATCTCATGCCACCGCAGGAAAAGACGGGCATGGATAATTCTGTGCGACCGAATCTGCGATATTGCATCATAAACAGTTGACAGTTGACAGTTGACAGTTGACAGTTGACAGTTGACAGTTGACAGATGAATCGCGTGGTTTTTAGGATGGAGATTTATAAACCACCCTAAAAATATTCCTCCGTCATACAGGAGTTTAAACCCCTGAATTTTGACAATCAAAGTCAAGGTAAGCCCAAGTGCATTTAAATTGTATAGTCAAATTTAAGAAAAGTCTTGTGGGGAGTAGGGGTTGGACCAGAAAGCCCGCCCTAAAAATACAATTTAGATGCCCTACAGCTTAACTCCCATATTGCAGCATTCTCCTGAACAGGCAAGATGCCTGTTCCACAAAGAGTTTTTGACCGCCAGTGGGCAGTTTTGACTATTTAGAAATCTCCCGTACTACGGGTTTTCCGTCTTGGATTTCCCCGACTAAAACCAAATCGGTACAGTCTACAAACAAACCATTTTCTAACACACCGGGAATGTTATTCAAGCTTTTTTCCATTTCTCCGGGGTTGGCAATGTCATCAAATTTGACATCTATTACCATATTACCTTGATCGGTAATTACGGGGCCTGCTTTTTTCACACCCATGCGGAGTTCGGGTTGGCCACCCAATTTTTCAATGGCGCGCATCACTGGTGTTAATGCCATCGGTATAACTTCGATGGGGACGCGAAAAGTCGAACCCAATTTATCTACGATTTTGGAACTGTCAACTACTACAATAAATTGAGTGGCGAGGTAATCGACTACTTTTTCGCGGGTGTGGGCTGCGCCGCCACCTTTAATTAAGTTGAGGTGGGGATCTACTTCATCAGCGCCGTCAATAGCCACATCAATTCTGTCAATTTCATCTAGTGTTGTCAGGGGTACTCCGTACTGTTTGGCTAACACTTCTGATTGAAAAGATGTCGGAACTCCTTTGATGTCTTTGAGTTGACCGGATTTTATGCGATCGCCCAACGCTTGAATAGTATAAGCTGTAGTTGACCCGGTGCCGAGTCCGACAATCATACCAGATTTTACGCGATCGGCTGCAGCAAAGCCGACTTGCTGTTTCATCAATTTTACGGGATCTTGTTCTGTGGTCATGTTCGGTACTCCTTAATAGTTTTAAGATTATACCATTTATTATGGATTTATTTAACCGCAGAGAGCGCAGAGAACGCAGAGAGGAAGAAGAAGAAGAGAGGGAACTCGCAAATTATTTCAAGTGGGAACTTCTCTCTTTTTTCTCTGCGCCCTCTGCGTCCTCTGCGGTTAAATAAAAAAAATCTAGTTCACAAATCGGTGGATAATTGCCACAATGAAAATCGGATTTCTCGATACCTACAGTTGGGATTACAATATTGAAACTCCTTACCGCGAACCTTTGGGCGGCACTCAGTCGGCTATTTGTTACTTAGCTGAGGCGTTGGCTGCACAGGGAAACGAGGTATTTTTGCTCAACAATACTTCCGAGTCTGGGATGTGGCGCGGCGTTGATTGCAGGCGCAGGGTGGGGGACAAATCTAATTTAGAATTGCTGCGATCGCTCGACTTTTTAGTTATAGTCAATATAGTTGGGAAAGCGCTGGAAATCAAGCCGCTTTTGGGGCATCGAACTAAGTTAATTTTGTGGATTCATAACGAACCGGGCTTTGTATTCCTCCAAGATTTCAATAATCAGCGAGAAATCAATGCTTGCGATGCCTTTGTATTTGTCAGCGACTGGCAACGCGAGCAATTTCATCGGCGCTTTGGGATTGACTCCAATCGCAGTTGTGTTTTAAGAAATGCGATCGCACCTTGTTTTGCTAACATTTTCGCCGATAATATTTCTATCCTCTCTCATAAATCTCGGCCACCCATTCTAGCTTACACCAGCACTCCATTTCGCGGACTCGATATTTTGTTAAAAGTCTTTCCCGAAATTCGTCAAGCTGTCCCCGGAACCAGATTAAAAGTATTTTCAAGCATGAAAGTACACCAAATAGACGACAATGATAACCAGCTTTTTTTCGGTCAACTTTACCGCCAGTGTCAGGAAACAGAAGGCGTGGAGTACGTCGGTTCCGTACCGCAACCCGAACTCGTCCGGCAACTGCGTTCAGTGGCGGTTTTAGCTTACCCGAATACCTATTTGGAAACCTCATCTATTGCCGTGATGGAGGCGATGGCCTGCGGTTGCCGGATTGTGACGAGTGAATTGGCAGCTTTGCCGGAAACAACTGCTGGATTTGCCCGTCTAGTTTCAATGTCAGGGGTGGAAAATTTTGCATCGATAACTAATTGGAAGCGGGCGGGCAACCCAGATTGGGAGGGATATACAAGGCGGTTTTTAGAGGCGATAGTCGGAGTTTTAAATGAGGGCACGGGTGCGGGCTGCGCCACTGCTGAAAATCATTTAAGACAGCAGGTAGAATATATAAATCAAGGGTGTACTTGGTCTGTGCGTTCCCGAAAGTGGGTAGAATGGCTGAATAGTATTAGTGTAAAACCTGTAAGAGTGGCAGAGCAAATGATCGGGAATTCTTTAGTAGGTTTAGAGGCAGTGAGAGATTATTTTCAAAAGGGAAATTGGCGGAAAGATCAGGGTGATCTCGGTGGCGCTATCGAGAATTATCAGAAAGCTTTAGAGTTTAATCCAGGAGATGCAGAAGTTCATAAAAAGTTGGCGGAAGTTTATGTTTTGCAAGGAGAATTTGAAAAGGCGATCGCCTCTTGTAATGTCGCTCTTCAATTTCAACCCACTTTTGCTCCTGCTTACTTGACAATGGGCAATGCCCTGCACAGTCAAAACAAACTGGAAATGGCCATTCAAGCTTACTTGCAAGCTTTAAAAATTCAGCCGGAATTTGCTGAAGCCAGCGCGAATCTCGGCAGTATGTATTACAAGTTAGGGCAATTGGAAGAGGCTGCCAGTTATTACCAAAAAGCTCTGGTAATTAATCCTCAATTGTCTTCGGTCAATATGATGCTGGGCAGCGTTTTGCAGCAGCAAGAAAAGTTAGATGCAGCAATTACTTGCTATCAAAAAGTGCTGCAACTGCAACCGGGAGATGCCACCGCTGCGGAGAAATTATCGAGTTTAATCGCACAAAAAGAGCTGACCGCTACTGACAGCAACTTTATCGAATTAGAAACAGAATCAGGGGAAGCGCAACCAGTATCTGTCAACAAAGATGAAGGCTACGGCTTGCAGCCTTCGAGTATCAATTTGCCGGCAGCGCCCACCACTGAGACTTTAAATACTCCGTTTACCAACCCCGCTGAACTTTCCGAAGAAGTTACCTCGCTCAATGTTCCAGATAGCGGACAAGTTGCCAATTTTGAAGAAGTAGAACCGTACAATAAACTCGCCGAAAAGTTTTTAGTTCAAGGTAAAATTAAAGAGGCGATCGCAGCTTGTCAGCAGGCGCTAAAAATTCGACCGGATTTCATCTACGCTTACGTCACTTTAGGCAATGCCTTGCAAGCAGGAGGCAAAACAGAAGCTGCAATTCGATCGTATTCTCAAGCCCTAGAATTGCAGCCAAATTTTGCGGAAGTTCGCGCCAATATCGGCAGTATGTATTTCAAAATGGGGCGTTTGGAAGAAGCGATCGCCCATTACCAGCAAGCCATTGCCCTGAGTCCCGATTTAGCGGGAGCTCACTGGAATTTAGGGAAAGTATATCACCAACACGGCAACATCGAAGCAGCGATCGCCTGTTTTAAAAGAACCTCCGAACTCAACCCGCAGCTAGTCGGTGCAGACTTCCACTTTAACTTAGGTAATCGACTTTTGGGCCAAGGAAAGCGCGACGAAGCCATCGAATGCTACGAAAAAGCGCTCGCCATTAAACCGGATTGGGCCGAAGCTTACGGTAACATCGGCAGCGCGCGATCGCAACAAGGAAATCTCGACTCCGCCATCGCTTACTATCAGAAAGCTGTAGCTTTAAAGCCACATTTAGAAGTTTTGCACTTCAATATAGCCAACTCTTTTTTACAGCAAAACAAGTACGATGAAGCGATTACTAATTATCAAAACACTCTGAAAGTTAAGCCAGACTGGCCGGAAGTTCACGCTAACCTCGGCAATTGTTTTTCCATGCAGGGGCGGCTCGAAGAAGCTCTAGCCAGCTATCAGCAAGCTTTGGCATTAAAACCGAATTGGGCAGAGGTTTACTGCCGGATGGGACACATTCAAAAACAAGATAAGCCGTTGGAGGCGATCGCCAATTTTGAAAAGGCGATCGAATGCAACCCCAAATTTAGCGAAGCCTACCAACAACTGTGCGACTTGCTAAGCCATTCTACCAACCTCGCCGGAGCCCGCAGCGTAGCCGACAAATACTGCGAAAACTGCGGCGAAAATGCCCCAGTCATGTCAGCTACAGCCTACGTCTTTTCCTACCTGCAATCAGGTGTCAGCAAACAGGCAATTCAGAAACTCGAAGAAATTGAAAAACTATGCTACGAAAAGGTCGAAACCTTTAGCGGAATCGAACTAAAACTGCTCTACGAAATCTTCCTGTTTGCAGTTTCTCACCTGCGAGACAACCGCGAAAAAAATGCCAGTTTCTACAGACTCATTGCCAAAGAATACTACCAAAAAGCCGTTCCTAAGCGCCAGGAAATTAACAGAAGCAACCTAGCAAAATACCAAACAAAAGAACAGCGTCCTTTAAAAATAGGCTTCCTTTCCAAACACTTCCGCCGCCACTCAGTAGGCTGGTGCAGCGAAGCTTTAATTCGCGAATTAAGCCACATCACCCCCCACGTTCACCTTTACGTCACCGGGAAACTCCACCGAGATGAGGTTACGCAGCGGTTTGAAGACATGGCGGGCAAGTTTTACTGGCCTAAAAAATATCCAAACGGCTTTGCTGATGGCGGTGAAATCTTCGCCGAAGTAGCGCAAGACAACTTGGATGTTTTGATAGACTTAGACTCGATGACAGTCCCAACAAATGTCGAAGTGCTGTATCAATATCCTGCGGGAATTTGCGTTTCTTGGCTGGGATTTGACGCACCCTACATTTCAGATAACCACTACTTTCTGTGCGACGAACACACTCACCCCCCTGGTGTTGAAAAAAATTACTTAGAACAGTTAGTAAGATTGCCTGCCGGTTCGGTAGCAATTGGCGCACTGCAAAGCATTCCTGTGAATCGAGAGGCGATTAGAAACGCTCTGGGAATTGGCTTAGATCAAATGACTTATCTGTGCGTTGCGCCAGGGAGAAAAACCAATCCAGAAATGGTACGAGCTCAAGTTACAATTCTGAAGGAAGTACCAGATAGTGTGTTAATCCGCAAAGGTCAAGGCGACCCCGACGTTATTCACAGCACTTACCGCCAAGAATGCGAAATTCAGGGAGTAGATTTTGGTCGGATTAAGTTTATAGGGCAAACCAGAAGTGAGGAAGAACACCGGGCTATTTATTATGTAGCCGACGTGCTTTTAGATTCCTATCCTTACAACGGCGGGACTCACAATTTAGAGGCTTTGTGGGCGAATTTGCCAGTGGTAACTCGATCCGGCGACCAATATCTTTCGCGCATGGGCTACGCTTTTCTGAAAAGTGCAAATCTTGATGTTGGTGCGGCGTGGAGTTGGGAGGAATACACGCAGTGGGGAGTTAAGTTTGGTCGCGATGCTGGTTTCAGAAATGCGGTGAAAGAGCATTTAGTAAAATCTAAGCAGCCAGAGCATCTCGCACCTTTGTGGAATCCTAAAAAGTTGGCTGAGGATATGTATAAGGTGTTTCAAAAACTGTTAGCTAAATAGGGGGGGAATTGGGAATTGGGCATCGGGCATCGGGCATCGGCCAAACAGGGGATTGCGAATTGCTGCTATGGCAATCCCTCATCAGTGTGTGAACTCCCTTCTTTCTCCCTTCTCTTGCTCTGTGCCCTCTGTGCCCTCTGCGGTTCAATAAAAAAAGAGAGATCAGGTAGAGAAACGTGGTTTTTGGATATTTGTACGCTACTCACCGTAAAGTTTTGTAAAAAAAGCCGTGAAAATGCGTAAAAAATCCGCGCCGAGTCTGATAGATAAATAGCTGATTCATAGTACCGCGATCGCACTAACTTTATGCCAGTTAGGGCGATCACTTTTTTAGTAATACCAGTTTCAAACAAGAATGCAACTGTAGACAAGCTCCCAACCAGCAGCTTCATCAGTAATTCCCAAATCTAAAATCTAAAATAACCTGACTACTCACTAATCACTAATAGCGACTCGATCGCGCCCGCCAGACTTAGCCCGATACAGTGCCTTATCTGCAGCTTCAATCAACATTTTCGGGGAATTTTGACCTTCAGAAATCGTCGCCACCCCCAAGCTGAGAGTCACACTATCGCTGACAACAGACTTGATGTGGGGAATAGCCAAGGCTTTGACGCGGCTGCGGATTCCCTCAGCAACAGCCTGTGCAGCCACGATATCCGTATTTGGCAAAATTACCCCAAATTCCTCGCCGCCGTACCTAGCAGCCAAATAAAGGCGTTCTGCGGGTGCGTTTGTGCAAGCATCCCCGATCGCCCGCGCCACTTGCTGCAAACAAGCATCCCCGGCTTGGTGGCCGTAATTGTCGTTGTAAAGTTTAAAACAGTCAATGTCGCACAGAATCAAAGATAGCGGTTCCCAAGAGCTCGACTGTTCCCATTCTCGATTGATCACCTCGTCAAAACGGCGGCGGTTAGCTAGTTGAGTCAGACTGTCCAAATTCGCCAACCCGTCCAACCGCTGGTTGGCCGCAGCTAACTGCTGGTAAAGTAAAGATTGTTCGATCGCGATCGCCACTTGAGTCCCCAACTGACTCAGCAAATCCACATCAAACTGCTGCCACTGGCGGGGTGACGAACAGTGGTGGGCAATCAGCAAACCCCACAACTTCGGCACTTGACAAGAACTGTTACCTTCCCTAGGTTCTATTCCCTGTTGGACAATGGGCACTACCAAATTAGCCTTCACCTGACAAGTCTCCAAAAAATTAAGATGACACTCGCTCAAATTAGAAGCATGAATATCCTCTATGGCGCGAATGCGGCCCTTTAAATACTGTCCGATGTAAGTATTGGCAAAACAGCAATCCTCAATTCCCATCCCCTTGAGTGGCATCCATCCTTCTGCAACCGACTCCACCACCACATCTCCGTTCCAGTCGGGTCGGAAGCGGAAAACCAGCACGCGATCGGTTGCCAAAAACTCCCGCACTTCCGCTACTGTAGTGTTGAGAATATCTTGGAGATCCAGAGAAGAACGGATGCGCGATTGAATCTGTGCGATCAGGCGTTCCCGTTCTATTTGTTGCCGCAGCGCGACTTGGGCTTGCTTACTTTGAGTAATGTCCCGGCCTTCCGGCAGCAACAAGACTATTTTGCCAGTTTCATCCGCGACCGGTTTGAGAGAAAAATCAACAGTTGCCGTCCGATTTACACCTTGAACTTCCACTTCATAGCGGACAAATTCACCTTTTGCCGATCGAGAAATCGCCTCTTGCAACTGTTGGCGAACTTCCTGAGAATCTCCCCACCAAGGCAACAGCCAAAACGGTTTATTGGCAACATCCCGTAGCTTAATTCCCGCAAAATCCAGAGAAGTTTGGTTAGCTTCCAGCAGAGTACCGTCCGGTTTCAATAAGCTGACAAATTGGAAAGAAGAATCAAAAATTGCCCGAAAGCGCCTTTGAGAATCTCCCAACATAGCCGTCACCTTTTCGCGAGAGGTAATATCGCGGAAGCGCCACACCCTGCCAATAATATTTTGTCCGACTCTAATTGGCTGCGTATAGCGCTCAAAAGTGCGGCCGTCTTTAAATTCTAGAATATCGCAACCTTCCGACTCCGCATCACTATAAAATTCTTTAACTCTCTGCAAAAAAGCCCTCGGATCTTTAACTTGCTTAGTGAGGAATGCCAGCCGCACAGTTCTATCCATTGAGTTTCTAACTTCTTCATAAATTCCCCACATTTGGACTAACTTTTCGTTATAACTAATCATTTCTCCGGCGGTAGTAACGGCGAGAATGCCGTCTGCAGTTGCTTCTAAGGTAGCGTGCAGCAGAGACCGCGATCGCTCTAATTCTGCTGCGGTCAATTTGCGTTCCGTGAGGTCTCGGACTGCTTTCACCTGTACTAAACGACCTTCCCAAAATACGAATTTGCTGCGAACGTCAGCAGGAAAAGCAGTTCCATCTCGCTTGAGAAAAATAGTTTCACAGACTGTATTGCTGGCTGCTGAAATCATTTGCGACGCCTGTTTGTATGATTTGGGCGACAGTAGTTCCAGCAAGCTCATTCCCGCCATTTCCGCAGGTTCGTAACCGAAAAGTTGGGCAAAATTGCTGCTGACGCTCAAAATTGTGTCGCGGTCAGCCACGGCAACTGCTTCAAAATAAGCTTCGCATTCGAGCAAGCGCGCTGCTGGCTGGCTGCTGCCATTTTCGCCGACCGAATAGCTGTTGTTAATTAACTGTTGCAATTGCGTATTTGCCGAGTACAAAGCGGTCATGGCTTGCCTGTACATAGCAGTACGTTTCTCGACTTTTTGTGCGAGGCGATCGCGATATTCTCGCAGTTCTTTTTCGACTCTAATTAAATCAGTAATATCTACTGCAAACACGATTACGCCAGCGACTTTACCTGTTTCATCGCGGTAAGGTATTTTATCTGTCCGCACCCAGCATTTTTGACCCGATGCTGTTGGTAATAGTTCGACTTGCCCCTGTTTGGGAACGCCAGAATTGATTACTTCCAAATCTTCTAAATAATATTGCTCTGCTTCGTCAGGATATATTTCATAAAAAGATTTACCTTCTAATTGAGCAGCAGGCAAACCTCTTGATGCAGCGGCGGCTTGATTAATTCGCAGCAGGCGACTTTCGGTATCTTTGAGCCAAATCATCGCCGGCACGGAATCAAAAATAATTTGCTGTTCTTGTTGCTGCAGGCGTAGTTCGGCTTCTGCTTGTTTTCTTTTAATTATTTCTTTTTGCAGTTTTTGGTTAGCTTTTTTGAGTTCAGCCGTGCGTCTTTCTACTCTTTCTTCTAGTTGATCGTAGTATTGGGCCAGCAAGTTTTGCTGCTGTTCGTGTCGCATTGCTTCTAATTTTAACTTTTCGCTAGCTGACAAACTGGAGGATACAAAATCTGCTAATATTTGCGTAAATTCGTGTTCTTCTTCCGTCCAATCACCGTCGGAACCCTGGCGTTCGGCGCTGACTATTCCCAACCTTTGACCTGCTAGCACAATCGGTACGCTTAACAGGGAAGTCGTACCCCGATCGAGCAAATAAAGACTGACAAGTTCTCGCGTTCTCGGGTCATTTTCTGCTGCCACTGTTGCGATCGCACTGGCAGATTTTAAAGCTTGAAAATATGCCGGACAGTCGGCTGCTGTGATGATGATTTGTACGGAATGGAGTTTAGTATTTTGTTCGTAAAGGTCGATGCAGTGAAGCTGCGTTTTGTCTTCGCCATACAGCCAAATACTGGCTCGATCGCAGTTGACAATACTAACAGCGGTTTCTGTTACTTCCCGGATGAAGCCTTCTATATTGTGGCGTTCTTTAAGTTGACTTTTGGCTAATTTTGCGATCGCTAAAGTTGGACTGCGCCAATTTGCTCTCTGGTTGGGCGACCTGGGTGACTGCGAAGCAGCCTTAATTTCTTCGCAAACTAACAGTATAGCCGGCCGTTGGAAATTCGCCATTGAACGACCATTAGTATTTTCCTCTATTTTCCAATCTACCGTCGGCATTGGGCGCGCGGTTGCTTTTACTCTAATAATCTTGCCGTCTTTGCAAGTCAAGCAGCCTTCCCAATAGGCAATTTTTGGAGTGGGCGTACCGTTTTCCGGCTGGGCCAATCCGGCAAATTCTGCCTGCATTTTGCCTTGCTCTTGGCAGTAAAATATGTTAAAAATTGAATGACAAATTAATTCCTGCGATTTGTAGGCAAGGCGAGACGCGCCGAATTGATTGAGCGAAAAAACTCTTCCCAAAGCGTCTAGAACGAAGTAAATGCCCGGAAAATTCTCGTAGAGAGTTCCATACCAATCTTGTTCGACTTGTTGGCTGCACGAAAGTTTGGCTGTCGCGAAGTCGCCGTCGGTGTCGAGCAAGTGAGAATAGTTGGTTTCGGGGTTGCTTGAATTACTTTTTTTAGCAAACACTTTTAGCTTAACTCGACTGTAATTAATTTTACTTTCTGGAATTTAACTTTTTTGTGAAACTAAATTAAACCTGTTGTTTGAAAAAAGTTACAACTTGTAACAAAATTACCACTTGTCCAGCACCCTGATTTTCGCTTCCCAATGCAACCACTGTGTTTGTTTGTAGTTGGTAGACCGTCTGTCGGCGATATTTCCCGCTAGTTGCAATACCCGCAGGTTTAGCTGCAATTACCCGGTCTGTACTTTTAGCATCCTAGACAATAAAAAAATCGGCAATCACTGATTTTAAGTATATACGATAACACTCAAATACCTAGTATTGGGACTGACCTACTTCGGATTCGGTTTGGGATATTTGCCGGGGCTGCGGATGAACCGGGCGGCGGTTGCAATTATCGGGTCAGATGAGTGCGGTGGCTTTGGGGATACTCGACCTGAAAACTGCTTGGGAGGCGATCGACCCCAGTACGATGTTTTGTGTTGGGAATGACCAAGAATTTCTTCATGTGGTATCCGCCACGTGATTTATCCGTGGAATCAATCCAAAATCGAAAATCGAAAATTCTCAAGAAAGAGCATTTATCCGTGGGGTCGCCTCTAAAATCTAAAATCTAAAATCTAAAATCGATTGACGATCGTGAATCTAATTAATTAGACTGTTTAATAAATATTTATAATACTTAAGTTAAGTAAATCTTATAATGCACAATCGGCCACGAGCTTTAGTCCTATAGTTTATACTTAATCTTGTGCAGCAAACGCTAAGGAGGTAAGAAAAAGTGAGTATCCAACCCGCTGCGAAACCCAGACTTAATTCTGCGTTCAAACAACTGATGTCCTTACACTGGGTAATGTCAGCTTGCTATTTAGTGCTGTTTATTACCGGTACGTTTATGGCTCAATTGCCGAGAGAATTGTTTATTCGAGGCCCCCTGTACGATTTTCACAAATCCGTAGCCGTGCTGACAATGGCTTTGCTGACTTGGCGGATTTTAACTCTCCTCCGGGTATGGTGGAAAAAATATACGAAACGCCTGCCAAAGTTTACAAAGGAATGGTACAAAAATTTTGCTCTGCACGCAAGTTTGTACGTTTTTATGTGGCTAGTTCCGGTTAGTGGTTTCTTTTTTTCTAACTCTTTCAAAAGTAACAATGTGAAATTTTTCGGCATTGTTTTGCCGGATGTGTTTCCGCAGAATTCCGCAATGGTTGATCTGGGAAGGAGTTTGCATTTTTGGCTGGCGTACACATTTTTAGCGTTCGTAATTTTGCATATTTTAGAGCAGAAGAAAGTTGTGAGAGCTAATTGGCGTAGGTTGACAAATTTTGTTAGCACTAAGTTCCCAAAGTCTCAAAAGGTGGGATAAATTTGCGATGGGGTACTATAGCCTTTCGAGCTCTCATAGGAGGTACTCATGGGCATAGGGCATAGGGCATAGGGCATAGGGCATAGGGCATAGGGCATAGGGCATAGGGCATACCTCACCACGCTTGAGAACCGCTATATCTGAATTGGTAATGATAAATTGACTGCAAAACTCGCTATTTTCCACGGTGATATTGTGAAACTTGTCCCATCATCTAACTTCTGGGGCAAATTTATGGGTTGTTCTAATAAATCGACGGGGTGACTAATGGCTAAACCCAAATCGCTCTTTAATTCCAACTTCGCCTCTTCACCATGACACTCGTAACACCGCAAAATCCACACATTAGAATCGTCTTCCGATTGTTTGAAAGCCATCAACACTAAATTTTCGGCGGACAAATCCAAAAACTTGCCAACTGTCGGCAGAGTCTTGTGGCCATTTTCCTCTAACTTGGGTAACACCTTTACTAGCAGCGGTAAATTCAACTCGTACCCCTGTCGAACTGTGTCGGCATCCTGCCAATTTCCGCTGTGGGGATACACTGCACAAGTAAATTCCGAAACTCCTACATCTGCTTGTTCATCCGGCCAAGTCGAACCCCGAAGCAATGTCAGCCGAATTTGATTTGGTTGAAGGTCGCAACCGTATTTGCAATCATTGAGCAAACTCACTCCAAAACCGTCATTGCTGATATCAGTCCAGCGCAAAATCGGCACTTCCCATTTAGCTTTTTCGGCGGGTGTTTGCGGCTTGGTTGTGCGCTGAATCGCACCGCCGGGAATTTCGCAAGTTACAAAATCTGCTTCTACATTTAACCCAAAGGCTGCTTTTACTAAAACGTGCTTTTCTTGCCAATCTGTCACTGTCTTGATTTTTAGCAGCGGCGAACCTACTTCTACTATATAATCTTGGCAAAACTCCGACTTGCCAATTTGTCGGACTACGCGCAAACTCTGCCGTAATTCCCCCTCCTCTACCCAACAAATATCTTTGAGTATCGGCGCTGGTAGTTGATGTTTTTCATAATTTGGGTCAATGTTCCAAGCATCCCAATATTGGCCGCTGTCTTGAAATGCTTGCAGTTGATTGCCACCGGCTGCATTCAGGACTTCTCGGTTATTTACTTTATCCCAAATGCTGGATAAATCCCCGGTTTTGCCGTCTACTGTTGCCCGAATAAATTCATTTTCTAACACCATTTCTGCGGTTGCAAAATGCGTTTCTTGACAAGGTGTGTTTTTTTGTGCTATACCGTATGTAAGTTTCGATAACTCTGTCTTTTTTTCAGTTTCTGGACTCGCGGACGCATTATCCACAGTTTGAGCGTCTTCGCGACACAGCCAAAACACCTGGTAGCCAACGGCGGGGATATTATTTGCCCAAAATAACAGTGTAGAGTGCGATTGCGGTCGATCGCCCCTGACAATCTGCGAAGCCAGTCGCCGTCGCGAAAAATCGTAAATTTGCCAAGCTGAATCAGCGGCATCGGGAAGCGGTACAGCGACAACCTCAGAGCGCGACCAATTGAGAGTATTGAAAATCAAAATTGGTTGAGCGTCGGGCCCAGGAGGGGAAGGGAGAGAAATTTGAGCCGAGATGGCATCCAAAGATTTTAGCAGGATTTCGCGACAAGTGCGATCGACCTCAGCAAAAGCTAGATTAGCATCCGCATAAACTTGGGCGATCGCAGAACCGGGCAAAATATCGTGAAACTGGTTAAACAAAATTTGTTTCCAAGCAGATTCTAACTCAGATTTCGGATAAACCGCACCAGTACAAATAGTGGCCAGCGAAGACAGCAACTCCGCTTGGTAGAGCAATTCTTCGCAGCGGCGGTTTTGGCGTTTTTGGTCGGCGCGAGTCGTGTAGCAACCCCGGTGGAATTCTAAATAAAGTTCGTCTTTCCAAACGGGAAGAGTTTTGAGTTGTGAGATGGGAGGATTTGCATCCGAAATTGCCGACAAGTTGGACAATTCTAGCGCCCGCAAATTCTCCTGATTATCCGATTCAGAAACATCGCTTTCGGGCTTAGTTGCGGAAATTGCCGACAAGTTTGACAATTCTAGCGCCCGCAAAATCTCCTGATTGTCCGATTCGGGAACATCACTTTCTGGCGTAGTTGTCGCAACTTCCGGCAAAAACTGACTCTCAATCAAAGACAAATAATCAACCGCTTTCGCAAACTCCAACTTCGGGAAAAAAGGCGACATTTTCCAGCGTTTCGCCACCTCCAACATATCACGAGTCGGGCCACCGCCGTGGTCGCCAACCCCAGGCAACCAAAGAGCATCTTGCAAACCAGTCTTAACTTGCCAGTCAAAAGCATAACTTGCCATTTTCACAGATTCTATGCCTTCACCAATGGGAGGAGACATCATACTAAATATTTTAGTACCGTCCAACCCTTCCCACCAAAACGCACCGTGCGGAAATTCCGTTGAATCATTCCACCGCAACTTTTGCGTCACAAAATAATCAACTCCACCTTGCCGCAAAATCTGAGGTAATTGCCACCCAAAACCGAAAGTATCCGGTAGCCAAGCCACCCGCATCAATTCCCCAAATTTTTCTTTTGCATAAAGCTGTCCGTAAAAAACTTGCCGCACCATTGACTCAGCGGAAATCAAGTTTAAATCCGGTTCTACCCACATCCCGCCGACAACTTCCCAACGTCCGACGGCCACCTGTTTTTTAACCGCAGCAAATAAGTCCGGCCGATGTTCTTCCATCCAAGCATAAAGCGCCGGAGTAGAATGACAGAAAATCAAATCGGGAAACTCCGATTGCAATTTCAATACCGACTCAAAAGTTCGCTTGGCCGCTTCCCAAGTTTCCGGGACAGGCCACAGCCAAGCCAAGTCTAAATGAGCGTGACCCACCAAATAGATTTTACCTGTATATATAGATGTCAGCTCACCACTTTCTCCTATATATATAGATGTCGGATTGCTATTTTCTCCCACATCAAAAACCTCATCCCTTCTTCCTCCCTCTGCGCCCTCTGCGGCCTCTGCGGTTCCCTCATCTAAATCCCCCAAAAAAGATGTCAGTTCACCACTTTCTCCTATATATATAGATGTAGCCTCGCTATTTTCTCCAACCTCCGAAACTTCCTCCCTTCTTCCTCCCTCTGCGGCCTCTGCGCCCTCTGCGGTTCCCTCATCTAAATCCCCCAAAAAAGCTCGAAGATATCCCAGTAAATTGTGCCGCAAAACAGACAGCGAGCGATCGAACTTTTCGCGATCGCCCACCGCCGACCAATCAATCAAACCCATCGCCAAATCAATCTCAGATTTCAGCATTTCCCCCTTGACAAACCTGGGGCGATTTGCTATGATTTCGGTGGGTAGGTATTGGGAATTTTCAATTTCTAAATTTCGACTAAGCGAATTTTGCAAAATCTCTAATTCGGCAGCCACAAAACCCGGATCGAAACAAGAAGAGTCAGCAGCTTCATACAAACAAATCGATCGCACTAAAGCACCGTTATCGTGACCCGGACTTACCAACCGCAAAATTACTAAAAATTCCTCTCCTGGATTAGCCGAAGCACTCAACAAAACTCGATCGGCAAAATCAAATAAATCTCCCTGTCCGGCTAACTCGCCATTGACAAAAATTTGAGCATCTTCTGCCCACCAAGTCAAGCCCAGCAGCAACCGCAAACCAACCACAGGATAGCCCTGCAAATTGTCAGGAATTACAAATTGCTGGCCCAAATACAAAACTTGCTTCCCAGACGGCCAAGCAATATGTCCTTTCCCGTTAAGTTCGGCAACAGGGCTGTTACAAATATTTACCGAAGAGACAGCCGAGTCAGAATCGCAGTACCTCCAACCAGACTGAACCTCCACTTGACTGAGGCGGCGCAACTTTTCGACAGTGGCAGAAATATTGTTGCTGGCAGGTGACACAGAAGCGCTCATATTTCGCTAAAATAGGAATTGTGTATTAATCAAAAATCAGATTGAACCGCCCCGACGCAAAGGACGCGAAGAAATAAAGGTTTCAGAGGGTTTGAAGCTGCGATTAAGATCTCGCTTTGATTTTACAGCAATATTCAGCAATTCCGGCGCGAATCAAAAATCTGAATTCAATAATTAAACTTATGTCCAACGGTTACTACGGCCCATACCAAAGCCGACTATTAAATTTTATATCGAAACAGTCCCGCCAAGTCGCTGACAATTGCGATCGAACTTGGCGTCAAATTAAAGAAGCAACTCTCACGGCTACCCAAATTCTGCTTTATCCAGCTTATTTGCTGGTGCAAAGTTCCCGACTGCTGGGCCGACAGTTGCGGGAATCAAGTCAAAAAGTAGATTTACCGGAACTACAAGAAGAATTTGGCGGTGACGAAAATCCCGATGGGCAACAAAATTGGTATCAGGGCGAAACTTCCGAGGAAAGTTCGATCGCCGAAATTTTGCACCTCGCCGAAAATTTACTAAACTCGTCGCAAACCGCGAAAACTTTAGCCAGCTTCCCGCTGTTAATAAATCAGGGAAATACTGCTAACAATTTACATCCGGCCATCAATTTTAGCGGACAAACCGCAAAGCATCAAACAACTTCCGTCTTAGAACACCCGCTTGCTAAAACTCAATTAAAACCCCAACCGAAAGTTGAGGGAATTGCCAGTTTTATCCCAGCCCGCACTTTAGTATTGGTCGGAAGAGAAAATCAGATATTAGATATTTTGACACCCGAACAGCAGGAAATGCTCGAAGGTCGCATAACTTGGGAAATTGCCAACAGCGGGCCCGAACGGCGGGAAATTACCCAAAAAGAATTAAAATTTAATCTCGGTTTGGAGTCGGCAGCCAAAAAAGCGCAGTTGCCGCCGATGCGTCGTTTTTGGGAATTGATGGCCTGGCTTCAGACGAGTCCGGTTGCTCTCAAAAGAAATCAGTTTGGAGAATCAATCCTCGCAGTTAAAAAATCGATCGACCGCAATGCCATCCTAGTCCAAAAAGCCCGCGCCCAGATCGAAGCAAAAACCGCACTGCAGTCAATTGCTGCATCGAATTTGATCGACCACAATACCCCAAAACTAGAAACTAATTTTAACAGCAAGTTCGATCGTCTAGTCAGCAATCCTCTATCCTTTGTTACATTACTCGATCGCGCAGCCGTCAACATCGAGGAATTAACCCTACCGCCAGCGCTAAAAACAACCGCCGCACCAACAGAAATCCCCGGAGTAAAAATTAATACATCCGGCACAGACGGCAATTTAGATTTTTCCGCCCGCGAAATCCTGGAAAAATACGCGCGAAACATCGAAGGAATTATTTGGTCGTCAGTAGACCACCTCCTAGGCAAAGAAACAGCCGCAAGTGATAATACGGAGAAATCCCTGTCAATTAAGTATTATTTACAACAGATTCAAGAGGAAAAAAACACGCAAAAAAGCCCAGAGGTCGATCGACCGTGGCTGAAGTGGCAAGACTTATTCGGGGAAGCTGCACCGGAGCATTTAATCGAAGGAAGTTCCGAACCCGATGCAGTAGTTCAAACTCTGGTATCACAATCTAGTCCAAAAGTCAAGCAGAAAATTGCAGAAGTAGGAGAATTGCCAGAAGGTCTATCGACCGCAGTCTCAATCTCCCCTTACCCCGAAGCACTTCACCGCCTGCTCGGGCAGCTAAAACAGAGCTTGCTGACACAAAGCCCAAAAAGTCAACCCCAAACAGCATCTGATTTATCTGATTTAGCAGTTACTCAAAAAAATAGCCCTGCACTCGCAGCAGAATCAACCCCAGGGCGCGCGCCGGAAACCCAAGTGCCAAAAAACACAAACCCGAACACCCGACAAAACAACCAATCCCCAGCAGCAATCACCGCGCCAACCCGCAGATACACCCCCGCAACCCCCACAACCCCCCCCGCAGCCGAACCAAAAAATCACAGCGCAGGCGTCCAACCGGAAGGCGAATACTTAGAAACAAAAGCAGAATCGATGGGATACATTAAGCACCCCCTAGAACAAGTGCTCGAATGGCTCGATCGAGTCATGCTGCGGTTAGAAAACATCGCCGAGCAACTCTGGAATTGGGCAAAAATCAACTTGCCAAAAATCCTCAAAAGCAAAGAGAAAATTGACTAATCTTTAGCTTATGATAAAAAAGTTGCGGCAACAGCAGCAAATCAGCTCAGTATTATGCCATCTTTGGAGACTCCCACAGTGCTAACCCTCAAAATCGTAGTTAATGTAGTTGTTTTATTTTTTGTTTCCCTGTTCATATTTGGATTTTTGTCCAATGACCCAGCCCGGAACCCCAACCGCAGAGACATGGAATAAACAAGTTATCTCGACCGCAGAGTAGGGGCGCGTCACCGCAGCCCCTGCAACAGCCGACAAACCCGCAAAAATTAGTTGAACAAAACTTGACCGAAAGCATCCAGGATACAAGCCCCCGGATTCATCCGTGGAGAAATAAAAAACCTGTATCCGATGAAACTTGCCCCCCGAATTGCTCCGTGGGGTCAATGCTTCCAATCTAAAATCTAAAATCTAAAATCTAAAATCGATTGACCTCGCACCAGCAGCGAGGTTATCTTGTGGCGAAAGCAACTTCTGAAAGCAGCCAGATTTTGGCGCGCCAAAGCCACAGCCAATTTTAGATGTCAGATTAATTTTTAAACAATGGCCTTATTAGATGCAAAATTTTCAATAATTTGCACCCTATAAAATCTAAAATCTAAAATCTAAAATCTAAAATCGGATGACTTACCTGTTGTAACTATGCCCTATCCGGTACCGCCGCCAGAACCCTCTGCCATCATCTACATCGCAAAGCCAAAAAAAGTTGCCCTCACTGTGGCGGCCGGCGATGGAGACACCCGCAGCAACCCCGCAGAAATACCGGAACCAAGCCCAGATATCGTTGAGCCAGAACCCACACCAGCCCCAGCAGAACCCGCAGCCACACTCCTCGGCACCACCCCAGCCACCGACCAGCCTCCAGAAATCGCCGACCCCCTAGCGGAAGTCGAAAGCGGCGACGCAGTTCTGGGATTTCAGCGTCAGGCCCCTGTGGGAGGACCCGAAACAGCAGAAACTCCGAAAGATTCCTCGTTTACAGCTTACCAATTGGGTTCGGTAGAAAATGCCATTGCCATTCGGAATCGGGAACGAACCGCAGAGGCGCAGAGAAAACAGGAGAGAAATATTGCCGGAAAGCAGGAAAGTTGGTATCAGGCCCAAGGCCGGCAGTTAGAAGATAACTCTCCCCAACCTGCGGAGATTCCCGTTCCAGAACCCGCGCTAGAACCAGCACCCAGCGGGCAACAGGAGTTCGAGATTCCCGCACCAGCAACCGCCCCCGCACCCAGAACCCCCCCTGCGCCGACACCGAAACCTAAACCAGCCGCGCCGGGAGTCCGCACCGCCCCTTCTGGGCGGACGGTGCCTTTTCCGGTGACTCCGGCCGATACTATCGAAGTTAAGGCCGACAGCCAAGAATTCGACGATAAGCAGCAAATTGTCACGGCGGTTGGTAATGTCGTTGTGCGGTTCCGGCAAACTGTGATTGATGCCGATCGAGCGATCG
Source organism: Microcoleus sp. T2B6 (assembly GCF_036700475.1). NCBI lineage: Bacteria > Bacillati > Cyanobacteriota > Cyanophyceae > Oscillatoriales > Microcoleaceae > Microcoleus > Microcoleus sp. T2B6. Next base: position 43,641 of record NZ_JAUBOZ010000047.1, read on the forward strand.
TCAACTTAGTCACCCGCCAAGTGGTAGCATCCGGCAATGTCGCCTATACCCGCGGCCAACAAGTAGTGCGCGGCCAGCAGATGGAGTTCAATCTCGGCCTCAACAGCGGTGCAGTCGAACAAGCACGCGGCGAAATATTCCTGCCCGCAGCAGGTAGCGAATTGACGCCCACACTGCCGACAGATATTAGTGCTGGGACGATTCTCGAACAGCCGCTGAGCGATCGAATTACCAGCCAGCAGCCCCTACGCGGAGTCAAATCCCCCGGCGCTGCTACAGTGACTATCGGCGGCGGCGGACAGCTAGCAGCCCCCCAAGTTACTGGTGCCGTCAACCGCATCCGCTTTGAAGCAGAACGCATCGAACTGCTGCCAGACGGCGCGAGGGTAGCAACCAACATTCGGCTTACTAACGACCCGTTTTCCCCGCCGGAATTTGAATACAGGGCCCGGAGGGCGACGATTAGAAGGATTTCGCCCACGGCAGAGGAATTAGTCACAACTAAACCCCGCTTGGTGTTCGACAACCGGGTGAAAATACCCGTGTATCCCCGCAGGCAAGTCTTTGACAGCAGGCAGCAAAACGGCCCGTGTTTGACCTTTGGTTACGACGGAGGCGAACGCGGCGGTTTGTATGCCGAGTGCGGTTTTGAGGTGTTGCAAAACGGGCCGGTGCGGCTGACTCTGACGCCCCAAATTTACCTGCAGCGGGTGGTGGAAAAGCACGGCGGTAATCCGTTTTCTCCCGATAGCTACGGGCTCAAAGCGAGGTTACGCGCTAGTCTCGGCCGGCGCACCAGCCTGGACGGATCGGCAATATTTCTGAGTTTGGAAGATTTCCCGAATTTGCCGGAAAACAGCTTTCGGGGCAATTTGCGCCTGCGACAGTTGATCGGCACTCACTCTCTGGCTGCAGAATACAGTTATCGCGATCGACTGTTTAACGGTTCTCTGGGCTATCAAACCGTGCAGAGCAGCCTCGGAGCAGTCCTCACCTCCCCAGTCATCCCACTCGGACGCACCGGCCTCAATCTCAGCTACCAAGCTGGGTATCAATTTATCAATGCTGACACCGATCGACCAGACTTGCTCGAACCAGTGCGGGAAAACAACCGCATCGATCTGGGCCGTTCCCAAGTTAGCTTCGCCTTGAGCCGCGGCTTTAACCTGTGGGAGGGTCAACCGCTGCCCCGCACTCCCACCCAGGGCTTGAGGTATACGCGGACGCCAGTGGTTCCTTTCTTGCAACTGGCCCTGGGACTCCGGGGAGTTGGTACTTACTACAGCAGTGGCGACAGACAAAATTCCCTCGCTGGCAGCGTCGGCATTCAAGGACAGTTCGGTCATTTCTCCCGCCCTTTCCTCGATTACACTGGGTTTAACGTGACTTATACCCAGGTGGGGCGCGACGGTATCTCGCCGTTTTTATTCGATCGCTTAGTAGATTTGAGAGTCCTGTCTTTTGGGCTTGTCCAGCAAGTTTACGGAGGCTTTCGAGTGGGATTTCAAAGTGCTATTAATTTAGAAAGTGCGGAAACAATCAGTACGAATTACACCTTAGAATACAGCCGCCGCAGCTACGCAATCATTTTGCGTTTTAACCCTGAGCGTCAAGTCGGCAGCCTGACTTTTAGAATTAGCGACTTCAACTGGAATGGGACTCCCCAACCTTTTTCCGGGGACGCGCGAACTGTAGAAGGAGGCGTTCGTTTATCCGATTAATTCAATTGGGAATTGGGCATGGGGCATTGGGCATGGGGCATTGGGCATTGGTCATTGGGAATTTGGAACCAACAGAAAACAGTCAACCGCCAACAGAAAACAGTCCACAGACAACAGAAAACAGACAACAGAAAACAGACAACAGTCAACAGTCAACAGACAACAGAAAACACTCAACAGTCAACAGAAAACACTCAACAGTCAACAGTCAACAGTCAACAGTCAACAGACAACAGAAAACAGTCAACAGTCAACAGAAAACACTCAACAGTCAACAGTCAACAGTCAACAGTCAACAGAAAACAGTCAACACATGACAGAAGTGACCGCAATATCTGCACAAGCAGCGGCTCTGCTGGTTCACTACGGTTTTGACCTAGGTGGCAAAAAAGCCGAGAAATTGGCGGGTGAATGGCTAACCAAGTATCCCGGCTATTGGCTGCGTTTAGCAGTGGTTGAAGCGCTTTATCAAGGCCGCTACAAGGCTGTTTCTGTGGGACAGCTATTGAGTATGTGGCACCGGATAGGTGAACCTCTCTATCATTTCAATCGCGAGTTTGAACGCTTGGTATGCAACAATTTTCCTCAAAATTTAACCGGGGAAATTGGTGTTCAAATGTCGCAGGAGGATATACTTTTCTCCAACCAGGAATCGCAAGTTGGTGTCGCCGAGTTAGATTTGCGATTGCCGTCAGAGGCGCAACTTGATGTGGCGCTTCATGCAGAAGTCCCCAACACAGACGCCCCGGGAATAGGAAAATTGCCCGCAGCCGACGATCGCACAAAAGAAAATACAGAATTTGTAGTATATGAAGATGTGGCTATTACCGCCCTCGCCGATCGAGCCGAAGCCGAGCAAAAATTAGCTGACAAACCTGTGGCAAAATCCTTCCCAGTTGTCAAACACACTGATTTTCATACCAAGTTAAAAGCCATTGCCAGAGAAGGCAGAAGAAAGAAGGGAGAAAGCAGAAATAGACTGTAAACTTTGGGAACTATAGCCTTTCTCAGTAACATGAGGTGCTCTCGCGGCCTCCGTGGCCTCCGTGGCCTCCGTGGCGTCCGTGGGCATAAGACTCGCCCCCATACCTCACAACGCTTGAGAACCGCTATAGATAGTTATTTTTCACTTTTCACCAGAAAACGAGCCAGAAGCCCCTGGCTTTAGACATGGGGAGGAAAGTGGCAGCGACGACCGTCGCCTGAAGCTTTCTTCCTTCAAAATCCATAGCTATAGCCATCTTTTTTGTGAATTGCTTTGCAATATTTATGGCTAACACCTGCTACCCTCCCAGCCTTCGTTACGATATCAAAACTACCTGAAGCACGGCACAAAACACGCCCGGTGTAAGAGCCGATTTTCTTGCCTGCGGTAACGTTTGCACTGACAAGATCGCCAGTCTGAAACCCTTTATGGATTTGCACTCTGGACTTGTGCCGCATGGGAAACCCGTACTGATTTGTGCCGCACATCTGTCGTGTTCCGTGACCTTTTGCTGCGATCAACAGTGGCTTTGATGTTAAGACTTCAAGCGTGTCAACGCTGCCCACACACGCAGCATCAAGCCAGTGCGATTTAGCTAATCCTAACCGATGGCGATTGAACTTAGTTTGCCCGCCCGTGCCAGTAGTGACGGGCAATCCCGTCTTTTTAAGTGCATTAAACAATGCCCACCTGGTTGAGTTGACCGCTGCTGCATCTTTAAGAGGCTGTTTTGCCTGTTTGAGAATACGATTTAGCAGGTCGGGCTTAGCTGCCAGGAATACCCGAACATCTTGATTGCCTTTCTTTTGATTGCAATCGTGGCAGGCAATCGTTAAATTAGAAACCCTGTCCGAGCCACCTTTTGATTTGGGTTGAATGTGCTCAACCTCAAAAGGTACATTTTCAGCCGAGCAATAAGCGCACTGCCGATTCCATTTGTCCAAGAGATACTGCCGGACTTCGTAACCCTGCAATTCTCCCTGCTGATACAATACGCCTGAGATTTCAGGGTTTTGCATTAGTTGGGTATCGAACCGCACTAACTCTTGAGCAATGCTAGCAATGGGCGCAAATCGAATTAACTTGCGTACCCATGTAAGTGTTGTTTCAACTCGATGCTGCCCCGATGGAGCTAGCCAACCATCCGGACGAGTGCGATTGAGAAACCGCGCTTGACGATATCGAGTTTTGCGATTTCGCCTTCCTCGCCTGAGTTGGTGGCGAGAGAGAAGTGCATCTTTAATTTGCTGCCCCCTGTGTTGCAGTTCGGCTCCGAAGATAATCTTGTTGCCCTGTTTGACTGCGATTCCCGTAATTTTAGATCCCGGATCTAATTTCAGTTCTAAGAGTTCAGGATTCGTCTCAACTGCTTTTTTCAAAACAATTGTAAAGGGATAGCGGCGAAATACCGCTGCCTTGCCTGCTTTCAGTAATGACCTTGCCATTCCTGGTTTGCAGGGTGATAAAGGTTTGAGATTGTTATCAATTACAAAGGCAAAGTTAGACATTTTTGCGTCTCCTCTGATTTCTCGTAATGTTCGCTTCGCCAATGTTTTCAAGGCTTGTTCTGCTGGCTGCACTTCCTTAACCCATTACAGATGTTTAACAACCAACGATAGTGCTACAAACTAGCGACGCATTTGTAGGTATCATGACCTCGAAAACGTAGACCTCGAAAGTCTTGGGCTGGTCATGTTGTGGCTCGCATCCCGCTTGCGTTAGTCGGGCAGTCTACAAGCCCCTGCCTTTAGGCATGGGGTTCATGACTTGGGGCACTTACTCCCATCCGAATTTCCGAACAAAAAGATGCTTGTTCCGTACCGTTAGCTTGCTTAACAACGCTAGTCCGCAGCCGCAAATTGGGCATGAGATACCACAGCCTTTCTTCGGCATGGAGGGTGTCTGATTCTGTAATCAATGTCAGCACGTCGTCGCCCATCACGTAGCGGCTGTTACCCTTGTCTTGCAACACTTTGCCAACGCTTGGATTGTCGGGATTTGGTACGATCGCTAGTATTGTAGAACCGATTTGTTTAGCTTGGTCGCGATCGGGAATACCGTCCCAACTAATCCGAACGCTAGTTAGCTTAGTTGAAGCCGGGTTAATCGAGTGTTGTTGGCAAAGTTTGACGACTGCTGCATCGCTAGCTGTCAGTATTTCTATTTTGAGGTCGGATTTACCCGCCTGCAATTCCCCAGAATTGAGATTGTGTACGGTACGCTGAGAAAACCATTTACCTGCACTTAACTCGAAAAACTCGATAACATCCATGAAATTTGTCTCTAAAGTCAATACTGCTTTATTTGCGATCGTGACTTGCGCGCTATGGAGTCAGAAACCCGGTTTCTTCCTGCGTACTAGCGACCAAACCCATGATTTTGTCTAGAAACCCGGTTTAAGAGTGCAAGTCCTTTTCTATATTTTAGAGGAAGGGGGCGCACCTGCAAAGCTTTCTGAGAGCTTTAGGTGAAACAGATTGCAGATGCCGTTGAGGTACGAAACCCAACCAGGGGGACATCTGCCTCGCTGATGCGGCCGACTTGACAGAAAATTAGAGCATCCGCCATTATATTTCGTTAGAAAAAGTTTTTTTCGCACTTTAAATACCTGAAAATTTTTAGCTTTGAGAGTGTTTATCGATCGACCATCCTGGCCCAAATACCAGCTATGTTAAGAAAAGCAACGATATATGTGAGCTTTTGTCGATCGAGCGGTAAATTGGGCGTTGCTGAGTTTAATTATATTGGCGGCGATTTATTATCATGGCACTGCTTGAAAATTCTCCAAGCAGACTCCGACTAAAAAACAAGCAATTCATCGAACCATCACCAAACCGAGGATAGCAAGCCCGTAGCACATAGCATTCAAATATGTCATGCTAAGTCAAGAGAAAAGATTCTCGATCGGCTTTTCGGTAGGGTACAGCTAGCGATCGCATACATTTAAAAAACACATCCGTAAATTTATGACCGAGTTTACACAAGGGCTGGATAAAATGCAGCCCGCAGAACAGACGCACTACCTGGGAATCCTGCCAAGTCAGCTAGCAGCGACTTCAGACTGCGAAAAATTATACAGCTTACTAACAGATTACAATTTTATTGAATCCAAGCTGTCAGCATCGGGAGTACAGGCGCTAATAGAAGATTACGATTTAGCAACAAGTCCCGATATTATTACCTCAGACCAAAAAGCCCACCAACTCAAATTAATCCAAGAAGCAATTCGGCTGTCTGCCCACATTCTAGCCACAGATAAAACCCAACTAGCCACCCAACTAATAGCCCGCTTGATGTGCTTTGAAAGTCCAGACATTCAAGCCCTGCTAGCACAGGCCAAACACCAAACAACCCCCTGGCTGCGACCGCTAACGCCCAGCTTTACCCCTCCCGGCGGGAGATTGTTGCGTACCCTCACCGGACATACAGACTGGGTACAAGGTGTAGCAATCACCCCCGACGGCAAGCGGGCAATTTCTGCGTCCTCCGACCACACTCTCAAAATTTGGCACTTAGAAACAGGAGAAGAACTTTCCACCCTCAAAGGTCATCTTACCTACGTCAATGCTGTAGCTGTCACGCCCGATGGCACTAAAGTAATTTCCGGTTCTTGGGACAATACTATTAAAATTTGGGATTTAGAAACTGGACAAGAAATATTTACTTTTGCCGGCGATACTTTTGCCGTAGAAGCAGTAGCAGTAACTCTCGACGGCAAGCGAGTAATTTCAGGTTCTTGGGATGGCAGTATTAAAGTTTGGGATTTGACAAGCAGGGAAGTAATTTTCAACTTCAAAGGTCACAGCAGTTTTGTCCAGTCGGTAGCAGTAACTCCTGATAGCAAACGGTTAATTTCTGGGTCGGGAGACAACAGCATTAAAGTCTGGAACCTAGAAACCGGAAAAGAACTTTTTACTCTTACGGGTCATGAAGACTGGGTAAAAAGTGTAGCAGTTACTCCCGACGGCGAAAAAATAATTTCTGGCAGTTACGACGGAACTGTTCAAGTCTGGAGTTTGCCCGAACAAAAGCAACTTTTCACTTTAGGAAAACACGGTAGTTTTGTTCAAGCTGTAGCAGTCAGTCCTGACGGCAAACGGGTAATTTCGGCTTCCGGCGACAAAACGCTAAAAGTTTGGAATCTCGAAACAAAAGAAGAACTTTCCACTTTTACCAATCACATTGCCCCAGTTAATGCTGTGGCTGTTACCCCCGACGGCAAGCGGATAGTTTCTGGTTCCTCTGACAAAACTCTCAAAGTTTGGCACTTAGAAATAGGCAAAGAAAATTTATCATTTGCACGTCACGATGACTGGGTAAATGCTGTAGCAGTAACGGCGGACGGTACTAAAGCGATTTCCGGTTCTGGAGACAACAGCCTTAAAGTATGGAATCTCAAAAACGGACAGGAAATTTTTACAATTCGGGGACATCAAGATTGGGTAAAAGCGATCGCAATAACAGCGGATAGCAAGCGAGTAGTTTCGGGTTCTGGCGACAAAACTGTGAAAGTTTGGAATCTAGAAACCGGAAAGGAAATCTTTACTTTCACGGGTCATACAGACTGGGTGAATTCTGTGGCAGTGACTGCGGACGGAACGATGGCGATTTCGGGTTCGACAGACAAAACTATAAAAGTTTGGAGTTTGGAAACAGGAGAGGAACTTTTTACTTTTACAGGTCATGAAGACGGGATAAAATCTGTTGCAGTTACTCCTGACGACAATCGGGTAATTTCTGCTTCCAGCGACAACACTCTCAAAGTTTGGAGTTTGGGGAAAGAAAAGAATATTTTTGCTCATTTGTGGAATGTAGGAGTTAAAAATCAACTTTTCACTCTCAAAGGTCATGAGAGTTGGGTGAATGCTGTGGCAGTTACAGAAGATGGAAAATGTGCAATTTCTGGGGGGCGAGAAACAACTTTGAAAGTGTGGAATTTGCCAAGTAGAAAGGAAATTTTTACTCTAGCTGGTCATGCCGATACGATAACATCCGTGGCGACTAGGGGTAATAAAGCGATTTCTGTTTCGGATGACAATACTCTGAAAGTTTGGGATTTGTTGAGTCGAAAAGTTGTTGCTAGTTTCACGGGAGATAGTGCTTTGAAAGCTTGCGCTATTGCACCTGATGGGGTGACAATCGTAGTGGCGGAAGCTTCGGGACAGGTCCACTTTTTGAGGTTAGAAGAGGGGAAATAGTCATTAGTGATCAGTCATTAGTCATGAGTTATTAGTCATGATTCATTAGTCATTATGCCGATCGCACTTTTGCTAAAATTTAAAAGTGCGATCGGTCTTTTCCCCAATCTAGTTTACAATTGTTCGGGGTCAATTCCCATCGCTCGCAGTCTTTCTGCCAGTACAGCAGCCCGCTGTTCGGCTTGTTCTGCCCGCTGTTCGGCTTGTTCTGCCCGCTGTTCGGCTTGTTCCAAGCTGCGAGAAACCTCCTCATAACTTGTAAAAGGTTCCCCGTCAGGGCGATAAATTTGCAACTCTTCACCCGACAAATCAAAGCGAATTCCTGCAATTCATTAAAAAAAATCTCATTCACCAAAGAGCGCATCGAAAATAGGGCAGACACCGCCCGCCCTAGAAAACTACTTTCTCTGCAAATTCACCCCGCGAATCGAATAATCCAAAAGCTCAATAGGGTGCATTAAAGTAACTGTTTTTCCCTGCAACTCCAAATGCTTCTTAATTTGCAAAGAACAACCCGGATTAGAAGAAGCAATCAACTCCGCCCCAGTATTCAGCAAATTCTCCACCTTTTGCACTCCCAATTCATCAGCAATCTCCGGCTGAAGCATATTGTAAACCCCCGCACTCCCGCAGCACAAAGCCGCATCCACAGGTTCTTTTAACTTCACCCCCGGAATTTGTTGTAGCAACTGACGCGGCTGCAAACTAATCTTTTGCCCGTGCAACAAATGACAAGCATCTTGATAAACAATTGTCAAATCTCCGTCAATCAAAGGATTAAGTTTCGCCGTAATTCCCGCACTTGCCAAAAACTCTTGCACGTCCTTAACATTAGCAGCAAAATTCTCAGCTTTCTCCCGATACTCAGGGTCATCTGCTAAAATGTGACCGTATTCTTTCAAAGTGTGGCCGCACCCAGCAGCGTTGATAATCACAAAATCAACGCCAGTATTTTCAAAGCTATCAATCATTTGTCTCGCCAAAGCTTTCGCCTGTTGGGCTTGCCCTTGGTGTTCCGGCAAAGCAGCACAGCATCCCTGACTTTTAGGAACCACAACCTCGCAACCGTTAGCCGTCAAAACTCGCACCGTAGCTTCATTAACTGGCGAAAATAACAGCCGCTGCACGCAGCCTAAAATCACGCCGACTCGATAGCGTTTCTCCCCTTGTGCGGGAATTACCTCTGGTAAATTATCCCGGAAAGAATCAACAGTAACTTTCGGCAAAATTGATTCCATCGCCGCCAAGCGGGGAAATACTTTTTTCAGCAAACCTGTTTTGCGGACAAGTTTTGGCAGTCCTAATTTTTGATAAATAAACAGGGGTACAAGCAAAGGTCGCAATCTGTGAGGATAAGGGAAGAGATTAAAAATCAGAGTGCGAATTACATTGTCGGAAAAAGTGCGTTCCTGATTTCTAGTAACTTGGTGGCGAGTTGCGGAAATTAACTTGTCGTATTGAACTCCAGACGGGCAAGTTGTAACGCAGGCCAAACAGCCCAAACAAGTATCGAAATGCTGTGAGGTTGCTTCGTTTAAAGGTGCGTCGCCTTCGTTAATTGCATCCATTAAATAAATGCGGCCTCTGGGGGAATCCATTTCTTTGCCGAGTACGCGATAACTCGGACAAGTTGACAAACAAAAGCCGCAGTGTACGCAAGTATCGATTAATTTCGGGTCTGGCGGATTGTTGGCGTCGAAACCTGGGATGTCGAGGGTTTCTAAGTGGGGATTTTGTGCTAGAAAATTGCTTTCTTTGGCAGGTCTTAAATCGTCGCTGGGAAATTGAGATTTTTCGGAAGTTTGCATATATAGAAGAAGTTCGGCAACGGATTATGTAACGGATGTAACGGATGTAACGGATGTCAGTCCGATGGAAGTCGGAAGAAGAAAGAAGGAATAAGAAAAAAAGTTTAGTTATCTAGGAGAGAAGTCAGAAGCAATCGACCGCATGGATAAAGTGCAATTAAGAATGTCCTAAACGTCCCAACCAAAACTTCTCTTCTTTTCTCTTCCTTCGCGGTCTTCGCGCCTTCGCGGTTCATTAAAAAACAAATCTGGTTCACAAATGAATTAGACCTAGATTCAAGAAAGACCGAACTCCTGACTACAAACTTTAAACTAAATACCGCTTATAAAACGATCGGGACTCAAAAGATTTTCCGGGTCAAACTGCTGTTTAATCCGGCGCATTAAATCGATCGCACTTCCAGTATAGCCCCAAACATCTAACTGTTGCTTGAGGTCGGTCGGCGCTGCTAAAACAGTCAGAAAACCGCCTTTAGCTTCGCACCCTCTGCGTACCTGCAACAACGTGTCTGCAGTCGCAGTCTCAAAGCGCAAAACCCCCAAACCGCTGCCTGCATGAATCCAAGCGTTCTGTATCGGCAATGTGTTAATTGCCGTTACAGCTTCCGACGGTCTAATTCCTATTTTGCAAATAATTGCCGACTTTGTGCCAGAATCCCACATTGTTTCTGGCAATCTTTGCCATAACTGATTCTCATCATTTTCGCAGCAGCTAGTGCCTTGCAAACCCAATTTTTCGCCAACTTCCAGCAAGCGGGCTGATTGTTGTTTAACACTTGGGGCGATACTTTGAAATCTGACGATTAATCCCGTGCCCTTTCCTAAGCCTAATTTTGCCACTAATTCAGGTGACAGCAAATCAACGGCTGTTGGTGTCAAAGCAGAGGATAATAAGATTTGAGCCGTTTGGGACAAAGCATTAATTTCCCCTGTCAGCACTACGGTTCCCGATGATTCAGGCAGCGGATAAACTCGGAAAGTTACTTGACTTATGACGCCCAATGTGCCGTAAGCACCAGTAAACAGTTTCATCAAGTCGTAACCGGCGACATTTTTAACAACTCGACCTCCGGCTACGGCAATTTTACCGTCCGATCGCACAAAGGTAATTCCCAATAGCAAATCTCTCACCCCCCGATAGCGATGCCGCAAGGAACCCGCATCAGCAGTAGCGACAATGCCGCCCAAAGTTGCCTCTTGCGGATATGCTGGATCGATCGGCAAAAATTGACCTGCCGCAGCTAAAATTTGTTGCAAATCCGCAAACTTCATCCCCGCTTCTGCAGTCACGGTTAAATCGCCCACAGCGTGTTGTACAAGCCGATTGAGGCGCGAAGTGCTGACAGCCACAAGCCCCGCTGCATCAGGAGATACCCTTAAATCCCCCTTAAAAAGACCCACTTTGACAACATCTTGCTCCCCCCTTTGTAGGGGCGGTGCCCCCGTGCCCGCCCTGGGCCGGGGGGGATCGGAGTCTAATTTAACTAAACCGCCCCAATCAAGTTTGCTGCCGCTGCCACAAGGCAAGACTGCACAGCCATGTTGCTGTGCCCAAGCAATGACAGCCGCCAGTTCTTCCTGAGTATTGGGGTAAACAGTACAATCTATTTTCGTGTCGGGGGCAACTGCTTTTTCTACCCGTTCTTGCCAAAATGGCTCTGTATCTTGCCAGCGACAGATGCCAGCAGTCCCGACAATACTTTCTAATTCTTGTATGCTTACGTAATTTTCGGTAGAAAAAGATTTCATGAAGGTTATCAGACGCCCGGTAAAAAAAATTATCAAAACACTGCCTAAAACCATTAAATATTAATACGGGCCCGATATTCAAAACATGAAGAAACAAATGTCTCAAAACCGAATTTCTCTGGGAATTACCGGTCTCAACGAAGTGATTGGCGGTGGCCTAATTTCTCAACGCTCTTATCTGGTGCGCGGCGGCCCCGGTACTGGCAAGACTACACTGGGCTTTCACTTTTTGGCAGCAGGTGTGGCTCTGGGAGAAACGCCCCTGTTTATTACTTTAGGAGAACCGGAAGCACAATTGCGGGCCAATGCCACAAGTCTCGGTTTTGATATGGAAGCGATGGCCTTCCTCGATTTGAGCCCATCCTCAGAATTTTTTACCCAAGTTCAAACTTATGACATTTTCTCCCCCTCCGAGGTGGAGCGAGAACCGACTACACAAAAGATTATCGAGCGAGTCGAAGCTGTCAAGCCACAACGGGTGTTTTTGGACGCAATCACTCAATTTCGCTACTTAGCTGCGGATGAGTTTCAGTTTCGCAAGCAAGTTTTGTCTTTTCTTCGGTTTTTGGTGGAAGGGGGGGCGACGGTGGTGTTTACCTCCGAAGGCACTTCAAGTGCTCCCGATGACGATTTGCAATTCATCAGCGACGGGGTAATTTATTTAGAACTGCGCCCTGAAGGACGCGCCCTGACTGTCACCAAGCTGCGAGGCTCCAATTTCCGCAGCGGCCGCCATTCGCTGCGCCTGACTCAGGCTGGTATGGAGGTATTCCCGCGACTGCTGCCGGACAACTTTCAACAGGATTTTGTTGCTGAAGCAATTTCTTCTGGGGTTCCAGAAATTGACGAACTGCTGCACGGGGGACTGGAACGGGGGACTGTGACGGTGATTAGCGGGCCTAGCGGCGTTGGTAAAACGACGGTGGGGATTCAGTTTATGAAGGAAGCTGCAGGAAGGGGGGAGCGATCTGTAGTTTACATTTTTGAGGAGTCAAGTTCTACTCTGCTGCAGCGCTGCGAATCAATTAACATCCCGGTTGGGGCGATGATGGGGCAAGGAAGTCTTTCGGTGATACCTGTGGAACCTTTGCTGTACTCGCCGGATCAGTTTGCCTGTATGGTACGGCAGGAGGTTGAGCAGGAAAAGACGCGGATTGTGATGATTGACAGTATTTCTGGCTATCAGCTTTCGATGCAGGGACAAGATTTGGTGAACAATTTGCACGCTTTGTGCAAGTATCTGAAGAATATGGGAGTCACCGTTATCTTGATTAATGAGGTAGAAGCCATTAGCGGAGATTTTCGGCTGACCGAGATCGGAATTAGCTATTTGGCGGATAATCTTCTGTTTATACGCTATCTGGAACGCCAACTGCATAATAGGACAGAAATCCGCAAGGCGATCGGAGTAATTAAAAAACGAGTCAGCAATTTCGAGAGAACTCTGCGAGAACTCGAGATTACTCGCTACGGCATCAAAGTCAGCAAACCGATACGGGGGCTGCGCGGTATTTTGAGTTCGGCGCCGGTGTGGATTGATGGGGAAGCGGATGAAGATTGAATCGGCGCTTGTCGTGCTGTTGCTGGGCAAGTGCAGCTAATTTTGCAGTCGTGAATCTACTAATGAGTAGGGGGCGCGTCGCGCACCTCACCACTAGCAGTAGTGCGCGCACCGCGCACCTTACCACTAGCCTAAGTCCTGGAAAACTTAAATATATTGGTAAATTTGTGTATTTTTCGACTTTTATCGTAATGTAGTTTTCAATTCTATGAAATACAGTAGGGGCACAGGGCACGCGGCCGTGTCCTGTGTCAGATCATCTGTACTTCACTCAACTGAAAACCTATGTAATAGTTCCCCGAAAAGTAAGCTAATACCAGATAAAAAAAGAATCCAACTTTAGACCACCTCCCAACCCATATATAATCACTCACTCCCAATTTTTTATGAGGTTGCATAGAATCCGATCCCCCCTAGCCAAGAGGGCGGGCACGGGGAGTAGGGGTCGCACCGCCCCTACTAAGGGGGGACAAGATTCTTCTCAAAGTCAACCCCTACTCCCCAACAACCAGGGGGATTTAGGGGGATCGAGATATGTGTAACTTCACATTAAATTGGTATCACTCGCCATTGTAAAATCTAAAATCTAAAATCTAAAATCTAAAATGGTATAACCCGTATTCACAGGAAGCTGATAAATGACTGGCAACTCAATAATTTTAGCCGTAGACCGCAATCAGCGAAACTTGGAACTATTAGCACAATTTCTCAATAAAGAAGGATACCAGATGATCGCGGCTTATAACTTTGAAGATGTTGCACAAGCTATCAGTCAGCCTGCTAGGATCGGGATGGCTTTAGTAGATATTTCTGGTTTCGATCGCCGGATTTGGGACTGCTGCGAACAACTGCGAAATAACCAAATCCCTTTTCTGATACTCTCGCCCAAACAAAGCGCTGCTATTCAGCACGAAAGCCTCTGCCACGGGGCTCGGAATATGTTGGTAAAACCTTTGATCGTTAGAGATTTGCTATCCATTGTTCACAGCTTGCTAGGAGAACGTGCGTGAGTCAAATTTTATTGCTTGTCGAACAGAAAGAAAATCGCCGCTTGTTATTAGAATGGCTAGCAGTTTACTATGAGGTCTTGTTGCCAAACTCAACAGAAAATAGTGAGGATTTTTTACCATTTAATCAATCTTTTGACCTGGCGATAATTGACGGTATTTCCCTGAAACGCCACTGGCAATGGGTTGCCGCCCAAAAACAGGCAGAACACCCGGTATGCTTGCCTTTTCTTTTGATTACATCCCGCTCGGATGTAGGGATGGCAACGCAATTTATTTGGCAAAGTATTGACGATTTGATTATCGCTCCGATCGAGAAGATTGAATTGCAAGCGCGGGTGGAGATTTTGCTGCGATCGCGCCAGTTGTCTTTAACTCTTAAATTGTCTCACGACCAACTCGATCGCACTCTGCAAACAGCCCAAGAGCTCAATGAGATGAAAACATCTTTGCTGTACATGATTGCCCATGACGTTCGCAATCCTTTGAATTTCATCATCGGCACTACACAACTTCTTAGCAAGTACAAGTTAACATTAACAGAGGAGAAAACACAAGAACTTCTAGACAAAACTCAAGCAGCGGCCAAAGGCATAGATTTGTTATTAGATGATGTTTTGCTGCTGGGGCGTGTTGAGTCGGGAAAAACAGGTTTTTCCTTGCTACCGATAGACTTAGCAAAGTTGTGTAATGAGTTGGTAGAGGAATTTCAGAGCAGCCTGAAGTTGAAACATGAAAATGAGCGGGTGACGCTGATTTTTGTCAATCACCATCAATCTGCTATGGCGTGTTTGGAGGTAAGCTTGCTCCGGCGCATTCTGGGCAATTTGCTGTCCAATGCTATTAAGTATTCTCCCCCAAATACCGAAGTCATCTTTGAATTAAAAGTTACTGAAACCGAGGCTATTTTTTCGGTACAGGATGCAGGAATTGGCATACCTGTAGCAGACCAAGGACGGCTGTTTGATTCATTTTACCGGGCTAAAAATGTCGGTCGCATTCCTGGTACTGGACTGGGGCTGAGCATTGTTAAAAAATGTGTGGACTTGCAGGGTGGCGAAATTACTTTGACCAGTGAAGAAGGCATTGGCAGTACATTTACAGTAACGCTGCCGATCGCACAACCAGGAAAAAAGCAAATCTCGCCTGCAACGCCTTAAACTAGATGCAGGCATTATATTGGGATATTCATCGATGGATTTGACGCCCCGCTGAGGCTCTACTTGGTATAGCTTTTCTTATTGACATCCACCCCGGCGTGAACGCACGGGGATTCCATCTATTCAAGCCAGTCAAAAATTGACAATTGCTTAAATTCTGGTGGGTTGACGCTTCTTTGGGTGCTGCTATCCTGGGATAGTCTTATGCT